>WQSV01000207.1 GCA_009787685.1 Bacillota bacterium | reverse complement strand
TAGGGGGGGCGGTTTTGTTTTCCACAAATAATAAAATTCAACAAAACCTTGACGTGGTATTCACCCACATGTGGGAGGTTGTTTCTACTAAAATTTCTCCGACAAGAATGTTAAAAACACTTTTGAATAAAAATAACAAGATTTTTTTAAAGGCTTGTTTGTGAAAAAAGTGTTGTTTTTGACTCAAAAGACTTTAAGGAATTTTTGACCCCCTTGCTAACGAATTTCTTGTAAAAGAAATTTCTCACAAAAGCATCTAAGATGCTTGACAAAAAAAGCTTGGATGTGATACCATATTCACCATGACAAACACGAACAAAATTAAACTAGGGATTGTTGGATTTGGCAATCTTAGCAGGGCAATAATTGCGAACATTGGACATTTTAATGACATGGAAATAGTTGCAGTTTTCAGCCGAAGACCGAGCGCGGTCACATGTAATTATCTGGTGGAACATGTTGATGACATTTTCAAGCACAAAGGAAAGATTGACATCATGATGATGTGTGGTGGGTCTAAAGATGACTTGCCTGTCCAGTCGCCAAAAATTGCAGAATGTTTTTGTTTGATTGACAGTTTCGACACGCATGCAAACATCCCAGAGCATGTTAATAAAGTTGGTGAGGTTGCCCAAAAGGCAAAAACTCTTGCGACGGTCGCCATTGGATGGGATCCGGGACTGTTTTCATTGATGAGAGTCTATTTTGATGCGGTCTTGCCGAATGGCTCGGAATACACTTTTTGGGGGGAGGGCGTGAGTCAAGGGCATTCTGATGCAATTAGAAGAGTTGATGGGGTCGCAAATGGAGTTCAATACACCATTCCAAAAACTGAAGCATTAAACAAAGTCAGAACGGGAAGTAACCCGATCTTGACAACGAGAGAAAAACATTTCAGAAAATGTTTTGTTGTCGCAAAAGAAGGTGCTGACAAAACGGCAATAATCGAAACAATCAAAAACATGCCAAACTACTTCAGTGACTATGACACGGAAGTGAATTTTATTTCACAAGAGGAATTTGACAAAAATCACAAAAAAATACCCCACGGTGGCAATGTGATAAGGTCTGGAAGCACTGGAGCAAATGGAAAAACCAAGCAAGTCGCAGAGTTTTCTCTAAAGCTTGAATCTAATCCAGAATTCACATCATCAGTTATGCTTGCATACGCAAGAGCAACGCACAGATTGTGGAAAGAAGGGAAAACAGGTTGCATGACAATAATGGATGTTGCGCCAAAATATTTAACGGCTCTTAGCGAAAAAGATCTCTTTGACAAAATTTAGAATTCAATAAACACAAAAATGCTTAAGAAAAATTAAGCATTTTTGTGTTTATTGAAATTGCAACTCAATTTTTTGCAGTCACGCAACACTAAGAGGTCTATCTTTCACTCCAAGAATATAACAGGTCATAACTTCAAAATAATCCGCTATTTTAATGAGTGTGTCAAAAGGGGGCCCTCGAAAGCCTCTTTCCCAATTTGCTATAGTCGATTGGTGAATAGAAATTTCTTCCGACAAATCTCTTTGAAATAGTCGTTCATGAATTCTTAGTTTTGTCAATCGCTCTGCAAAAAGATTTTTTTCATAATAGTAGTATACAAAAATATATTTCTAATTTAAATCTTTTTACTTACATTAGAAATCATTTGGCGATGGAATTTTTTTGCTATAATTTGCTATAAATTGAACATGAAATTAGGAAAGAAAGAAAAAGACTCTATGAAAAAGAAAAAAAGATGGTCGAGGTGACTTGACTATGAATGGCTGTTTGCTTATGACACTCTGAAATGTCTAAGTTCTGATGGTTGACGAGGAGTTTAATAAGCT
Organism: Bacillota bacterium; assembly: GCA_009787685.1. Lineage (GTDB taxonomy): Bacteria > Bacillota > Clostridia > Christensenellales > Pumilibacteraceae > WRAY01. Next base: position 728 of record WQSV01000207.1, on the reverse strand, counting down.
TTTAAATCAACTCAGTAGCTATGTTGCGAGCAAACTCCAGCTTGATGAAAATTTTGTTTAATATTATTTCAAAGTGGTCTATGAAGAATGATTTTTTTGCCGAGAATTCGTGTTTTACCTTTGAGCTATTTAAATAAAAAAATTTTAATTCGACTTAAAAATTGTTTGACATAGATTTGCAATTATTATATAATAATGAGAGCGTGCAGTGGACTGTGCGTTTTTTGTTGTCAAAGGTGACAACAAAACAAGCAAAAAACTACTAAAAAGGAGGTAGAGTAACAATGCCAACAGTTAACCAGTTAATCAAAAAAGGCAGAGAAATTCAGGTTTCTAAGTCAAAAAGTCCAATCCTTGATCAAAATCCACAAAAGCGTGGGGTTTGTCTTTCGGTCACGACAACGACACCAAAAAAACCTAATTCAGCCCTAAGAAAGATTGCCAGAGTCCGTCTTGTCAACAAGCAAGAGGGAACGGTTTATATTCCGGGTATCGGACACAATCTGCAAGAACATAGTGTCGTGCTGATTCGTGGCGGCAGAGTGAAGGATTTGCCGGGCGTAAGGTATCAAATTATCCGCGGTGCATTAGACACAGCGGGGGTAGCGAAACGTATGCAATCAAGATCACGCTACGGAACGAAGCGCCCTAAATAGGGCAATAAAGTGAGTTGTGAACAGTGCGGTTAGAATTAATTTAAAGATAATTCTAGAACAATTTTCACTATT
>WQSV01000206.1 GCA_009787685.1 Bacillota bacterium | reverse complement strand
ATTAAGGTGCTTCCACTCACTCCTCCCGCCGTTGCAACAACCGTAAACACGCCTTCGGTTGACGCGCGGAAAACACCATCGCTTGAAATTGTTGCACCAGCACCATCTCCCACTACTACCCAAGTCACTTCTCTGTTCGTTGCATTACTAGGCAGAACTGTCGCCATAAACGAAACATATTCGTTGACATATGCTGTCATCGCACCTCTTGCGGTCACAGTGTGAACTGGAACATCTATTGCTTCATTGTCATTGCAATAACCATTATAATAGCCATTGTTTCCATTGCCATTGTTGTTGCCATTGTCCCACCACTGAAACAATCCACAACCTAAAAGTGCGACTGATGCAAAAGCAACTAACAAAATAGCCAATGTTAATGTTTTTAGTCTTTTCATTTTTTGTTCTGTCCTTTTTTTTAATAGTGTTGTTATTGCTCATTGAACGAATTTGCAATCTCTAGAATCTTTTCTTCAAACTCGCCGAAAGTTGTGTCATCTTTCAATTCAACTCCGATGCGAAATTCTTTTTTTGAAATCAACATGTCTTTTGCTATTTCCTTGTTTTCCTCAGACAACGACTCAAAATTTCCAGTGATGCCAGCGAGTATTCCTCTCTCTTTTCCAGATCCACAAGACATCGTTTGAATATTTTTGTCAAACAAAACTTTCATCGCCTCCAAAAACAAAGGCGAACAAAAAAGATGCATCGTCTCTCGAGAAAACTCTTGATTTGAGTCAATGTTGCTTTTAAAGTCAACTAGTTCAATTGCTGGTGTGTTTTTGTTGAATTGTTGTTTCATGATGTTTTTGTTCCTTTTTTTAAAGTAGTTTTTTCTTTGAATTATTTTGAGATAGTAGCGAAATACTAAATTTTTGCACCAATTACTTCTCATCTTCTGCAAGAGAAATTATTGGATAGAAATCATTATAGTGCTTGTGAATAAACATAGAATTTCTTTTTGAATAAAGCTTGTTAGCAACCAAGTCTGCAATCGGAGCAACCAATTGTTCATGACAACACTGAATAGGTGACGGATTCGGAACAAATTTCTTGCCGTCGTATTTGAGATTGAAATGAGCATAATTACAACGAGAATAGAGGTCACAATCTCTGCAAACTGAATGAGTTTCGTTTCCCGCATTATAAAAACTCTCTCTCTTCTCCTTGTCAAAGCCATTAAAAACATCTCCGATTGCAAACTGTTGCTGGTCTATGTGCTTGCTCATTGCATAGATTGTTCCATCCGGGGCAATTGAAGGCTGGCCATAGTTCATGACTGCTCTGTCTTCATGATATTTTTTTCCTTTAAGGTGGGCTAGAATTTTTTTGTCAAATGGTGCAAAATAAAATTTGTTTTCGATTGTTGTCCACTTTTCATAGAGTGTGGCTAATTTTTTGTATTCTTTCTTTAATATTTCAAAATGCTTTTTTGTCCAACCAGCAGTCTCGCAATAATTAACATTCATTGAGACATAGCGAAAGCCCGAATCAAATAAAAACTTTGCAATATCGCTAGCCTTGTGAACAGTCGTTGGATTAATAACACTAAGACCAACTGCATAGGGATGATATTTTAAAAGCATCGGTATTTTGTCTTTTAAGATATCAAATGTTTTTCTTTTGTCGGGAAAAAGCCTGCAATCATCTTGTGCTGGCCCATCACAAGAAAAGCCAATTGCCATGTTGATATCTCGACTGAATTTGAGAAATTCCTCATCAAGCAAAATTCCGTTTGTTGTTATTTTGAATGAAAACTTGTGTCCTGTTTGAGAAGTTATTTTTTGACAATGCTCAACAACATCAAAAATCAATTGACGTTCCAAGAGTGGCTCTCCGCCGTAGAATAGTATGCCTGTTGATTTCTTCCCTTTCATTGCGAGTTCGATTGCAGAAAAAGCAACCTCGCGAGTCATGGAAACTTGACCGTGAGGAACAAAGCAATAATCGCAACAAAGATTGCATTTATTCGTTGTGTGAAGCGTTAAATTCATTGTTTTGGAGATTTTGGGATTTGTTGGAAATAACAAAAACTAGTGCAAAAATAAAAAAAGTCCAATATTTTGTCGTCACCTGCCCCTACATTTGCATCCATTCTCTCACCCTAAATTATTCCTTGAGCTTGCAGATTCTCAATAAATTCGCGAACTTGGGCACTGAGGTGTTGTTTCAAATCTTCGCGCACTTGATCGTTACGTGACTTGCACCAAACTCCTTCCCCTCTTGAATAAAAGACTCCAACATTCAAGTCTCCCTCTTTTTCATCAAAAGCTTCCTGTGCCAGCCTCGCAGTTTCTGGATCACCCCACCAATCCCACCTGTCCGTCACACCAACGTGGGCGAGAGCAATGTTGTTCTCTTCGTCGAACAACATCGGAGCAATTGTCCTTTGATTCCATTGACCAGTCCCAACCGTCACCGAAACATTAGGAGGAGTTCCTCTCAAATCAAGACCCATATGTTCCGCCTTGTTTTGAATCACCTCGACCGCTTCTTGCTCCGTCAACTGAACAACATACAACGGAACACCGGACCCGCCAAAATGAACCGAGCCACAATCACA
>WQSV01000205.1 GCA_009787685.1 Bacillota bacterium | reverse complement strand
CTCCTTCAAAATGAATTGACAAAAGTTACTGGTGAAATAAAGCGCGCCGAAGGAATGCTTAATAATGTTGGCTTCACTTCTCGTGCGCCAGAGAGTAAAATAGAAGAAGAAAAACAAAAACTTCAAAAATATATTGATCTAAAAGCAAAAATCGAAAAAAGCTTGAGCGAGATTTAGGGTCTTCGACCCCTTTGATGCAGAGTGGTAGTAATGGAGAGAACATAGTAAAGGCATTGAAGAGGCTTAGAGAGGGCTTAGCCGTTTCTTTGCTGGAAAGAGTCATTGTGCTTAATTCCTCTCTCCCAACTGGCTCCATGTCAAATGATGGGCGTATTTTCATAATGCACGCCTAAAATGAAGTTAGAAGAAAGCAGTAATCTAGGGGGGCTTTTGGCGTAAAATAGGGGCTTTGGCCATTTTGACGGAGAACAATATTAGATGAATTTCTCCAACAAAACCATTGAAGATGCTTGACCAAAGGAAACAATTGTGGTATTATATTTACTTAAAAGGAGAGTTTTTTTTACATGAAACTAATTTATAAAGGAAAATCAAAAGATGTTTTTGACAATGGAGATGGAAATTATCTTTTCCAATTCAAAGACGATGTCACAGGTGCAGACGGAGTTATTGACCCGGGGGCAAATCAAGTTATTGGACAAGTCGAGGGCTTGGGAAGGGAAAATTTGCGTTTGACGGAATATTTTTATAAACTTCTTAACTCTAAAGGAATACCAACTCATTTTGTTTCTGCTGATGTTGAAAAAAGACAAATGGTGGTGCGTCCTGCTTCGCTTTTTGGAAAAGGCGTTGAAGTGATCGTTCGCTTAAAAGCAACGGGAAGTTTCATCCGCAGATTTGGTGACTACATTAAAGATGGAGACAAACTAGACTACCTTGTTGAAACAACTCTTAAAGATGACCACAAAGGTGATCCGTTTATCACTCGTGAAATCCATGAGGTTTTAGGGGTTTTAAAGAGTGAGGAATACGACACTTTGGAAAGATTGGCAAAGCAAATCACAAAAGTGGTTGAGGAAGAACTTGCAAAAAAAGAACTAGAACTTTGGGATATCAAATTTGAGTTTGCAAGAGTTGAGGGCAAAATTATGCTGGTTGATGAAATTTCTGGCGGTTGCATGCGCGCATTTAGAAACGGAAAACCAGTTCCAGCACTAGATATTGCAAACATTTTACTGGGCAAGTAAGTTTCAAAAAATATATAAGTGTATTTAAAAAAAAATATATACATAAAACAAAAAAGGAGGACAATGATTGAGAGAAGAATTGTGAGAAAAAACAATTCAACAGTCATTGTGCATTATGCATGGTGCATTTTGCGATGAAAATGATATGGCATTCAAAGTTCAAAATATAACCCTTTCACAAGGAGTTATTGAAGAGGAAAAGGGGCTTGCAATGATTCAAGTAGCAACTGACGGAACGGAAGTTCTTCCAGTTCAGCGACTTAGTTTTGTTGTGAGTGTTAATGGAGCAGAAAAGAAAGTAAAAACTCAAAATCAAGAGTTTTCTCAAGGCAGTAAGTGTAGTCTAATAGTTGATGAAAAAGGCGAAGTAGAACTTTGCTATGACTTTTTCTCGTTTGCTGGCATGAGAGCGCCACTAGCACCGCATGATGAAATTTTGGAATTTTTCTTTGATGGAAAACCACTAGAGAGTGATTTTAAAACGCAGCTATTCAGCAAAAAAATGAAACTTTTCGGAGACAAGTCAAAGCAAGCAAAGTTTCGCATGCAAGGCGGAACATATGGAGCTAAAGGCGAAGGTCTGATTATCCGAAGAAACCTTGTCAATCAAATGGCAATGGGAAGTTCTGTGAACATGTGGTTTGACATGCATATCCTTGTTAAAGGTGAAAACGGCCAATTTTTTGTTTCAAAATTCAGAGAAGAAATCAGTCTTATTCTTGGATATGGAAATGATTATCAAGCTCTTGGTGAGAAAGTTGCAGACACAGCGGTTGGAAGAATTGTTGAAGTGACCTATGACCCAGAAGACAAATGGAATCTTGTTCTTGGAAAACCACTCTACACCGAAGATGAGGGCGTTGAAGGTGTTCTTGTTGATGAACCAAATGAGGTTCAATAAATGAATCCTCTCCCGCAAGCGAAATTGTGAAATTCGGGCTTAACGGAAGAGTCATGAGACTTGAAGAATTAATCTGAAAAGATTAAAAACAGGCAAAGAACTAACAAAAGATGACCAAATCAGAAAAGATAATATCATTAAGAACAAATAAAGCCGTTGCTCTTATTTTTAGGATTGCGGCTTTTTAGGATTGCGGCCGCTTTGGGAGTGCTACTAGGGCTTTTTGCTCAACTTGATTTGCATAATGGAAGATTTGATGCTAGTTAAATGCTGTATTTCACTTTTTAAACCAACTTTTTGACATTTGTGCTTTTTGTGATGCTTGCGGTAAAAACTGTTGTTGACAAAAAGAAAAATGGAAACAAGGGTAGTGCGCACTATTTTGTCAAAATCTATGCAACTTTGCTTATTTCAATGATTTTGGTTGCTGTGGTTTTTTGGGTGGCAATTGCGCCGTCAGTTGCTGGTTCTTCAGAAATTATGA
>WQSV01000204.1 GCA_009787685.1 Bacillota bacterium | reverse complement strand
AACTGCATCTGCGACATTATTGATGACAGGATCGACGCCAGAGAATTGTTTTTTGTAGTCAATATTTGCTTCTGTTTCAAGGGCAATTTTGTCCATGGTTTTGACTGCCTCGATTGGATATTTTCCTGCGGCGGTCTCTCCAGAGAGCATTATTGCACTTGTGCCATCATAAATTGCGTTTGCGACGTCTGATATCTCTGCACGAGTTGGACGTTTTGAGTGAATCATGCTCTCCAACATTTGGGTTGCAGTGATAACTTTTTTGCCCTCGCTCACACAAGTTTTTATCATGTCTTTTTGAATTTTTGGGATTTCTTCAAATGGTATTTCAACTCCCAAATCTCCGCGTGCGACCATTGCTCCATCACAAACTTTTATGATTTTGGCAAAATTGTCAACACCCTCTCTGTTCTCAATTTTTGAAATAAGTTGGATTTTTTCTCCGCCGTTTTTGTCAAGCAACTCTCTCACTTCCAAGACATCATCAACATCGCGAACGAATGAAAGTGCAAAATAGTCTGCTTCTTGAGCGATTCCAAAAAGGAAGCCTTCTTTGTCATATGGCGAAACATATGGCATGTTGATTTTGACATCTGGCAAGTTTAGGCTTTTTCTGTCTGAGAGTTCCCCTCCCGCTTTAACGACACAAACGATATCTTTTTTTGTGACAGAGATAACTTCAAACTCGATTAGTCCATCGTTTGCTAAAATTATGCTTCCCTCCTCAACAACATTTGGAAGCAATTTATAGGTTATGCTGACTTTTTTTTGGTTCCCCAAAATTTCATCAGTTGTCAAGGTGAATTGGTCTCCCTCGTTCAAATAAATTGGCGACTTTTCAAATTTGTCGATGCGAACTTCTGGCCCTCGAGTGTCGAGAAGTATTGCAACGGGAACTCCGAGTTCTTTTCGGGCTTCTTTGACAAGGTTGATTCTCTCTTCTTGTTGCTTGAACGAGCCATGCGAAAGATTGAGTCTTGCAACGTTCATTCCTGCCTTGATAAGGCGCTTGATCATGCTTAGGCTGTCGGTGGCTGGCCCAAGGGTTGCCACGATTTTTGTCATTCTCATTTGTGTTTTTTTCTCCTAAAAATCATTATTTCATAGTCATTTTAGCACTTTTTTTGATATTAGTCAACGAAATCACTTGCTAATTTAGTCAAATTTGTGTTAAAATAGAAAATATGGATACGAAGAAATTTAAATTTTTGCAAACATTTGAGAGTTTCATTCAAGTCGACTTTTTTTCGGACAAAAACATTTTGACGAAACACATGAAATCGTTTTTGTCACTTGATTATTCGCAAGCGATTGATGTTTGGGTGTATTTGATAACAACGAGAGAAAACGACCTTTTGAAAAACACGAGAATCGCCACGATGCTTGGCGATGATATGTTCAACCTTTTCTTTTCAAACAATTCTCAAAAATGTCTAAAGGCGCTGTCTGATGAAATCATGCTCAAAAAAGCGGTCTATCAATATTGCGCAAACAGTTTGACTGGAGAAAATTTCAAGCTTCTTGTCAACTTGATTGTTTCGACAAAACTTGAATTTGCTGATGAGATTTTGAAATGCGTTATTAAAAACGAAAAAATTAAATATGGTGAAGCAATGAAAAAATTGCTTGAAGCGATTTTCATTGAACTTCTCAAAAAAAACCCTCAAAAAATCATCTTGAACAAAAAGCAAACCGAGTTGCTTTTGGGCTATGTCAAAAAAATCAAAACAGATGAAAGAGCAATGCTTGAACAAAGAATCAAAGAAACTCAATAATCAACCCCCTTCATTTCCATTAAAATAAAATTCAAAAAACAGAAAGGATTTAATAATTCTTTCTGTTTTTTCTTTGGTAGCGAAAACAGGAACAGTGTTATTTTCTTCTGTTAAAATGAACTTAGAATCTTGGTGAAAAAGTTGCAAAGAGATGGTCGCTGGGGTTTTACGTCCTACTTTAGATATGGAAGTGTTACTTTTAACAATGTTTGATCGGGGTTCTAAGCGATATGACTAGCGAGTTTGTTCTTAGAATAGGACAGATAAGAGGAATTACAACAGGCAGAGAATTTCGCAGAGAAGAGGGTATTTTTCGTTATATTTAACGGCGGACTTGACGGGGACAGACGCTTTAAAATTAATAAGGCAAAAATTATTCAAACGAGTGATGGACAAGAATATTATGATTATGATTGCAATAAAAAAATCGACACTTGAGAGTGTCGATTTTTTTGTTATTTGTCTCCTAGGTCAGTGATGAAGTTTGCTGGGTCTACGAAACGGTTTGTGTTTGAATTCCACATTCCGACGTGGACAACTGGTCCTGAGTGGCTTTTGTTTGGAGTGTGTTGAGCAACTACTCCTAATTGGTCGCCTACTCCGACTGTGTCACCGACTGCAACTTTGATGTTGTCTTGATAGAGGTCTAGTCCTTTGTAGCGAGATACTAGTCCGTCAGCGTGTTCGATTTCAATGATGGTGTTGTAGCGGTCTGTTCTGTCAACTCTTGTGACAGTTCCCGCTCCAATTGCATATACATTTGCTCCGGCAGTGGTAGCAAAGTCAATACCGTTGTGGGTTCTGAAATTTCTTGTCGCAGAAT
>WQSV01000203.1 GCA_009787685.1 Bacillota bacterium | reverse complement strand
AGGACAGTTTTCAATGGGAGTGCTGACGGGACATCTTGACGAATTGTGTTCTTTTCCGCTTCCCCACAGACAAAACACCCATTCGCACCTCTCGCGATTGGGTTAAAACATTTTGGACATAGATGTTTTATTTTCTGTAGTTCACGCATATTTGTTAGTTTTTCTGCTCAAATGAATATGTTCCACTTAAGCATTGTGACTATATTATATAGTTAAATTATATGCTCGTCAACTGTTTTTACCCGATTTTCACAAAATTTCTTTAAAAAATTTATATTTTCTTCTTAATTTGTTCATTATTTGTTAACAAATACATGTTTGCATTGCTTAATTTGCAGCAGCAAAAATATATAAAATGCAAAAAAGTGCAGGTTTGAAGTTGCACTTTTTTGTCATGATGCTTGAATTTTAGGACATATTTTGGGTTTGCCATAATTGATTTAGACATCTTTTGAGCTAAGCGGAAACAACATGAAAGACTATTGATAATGCTTCCATTGATGGAACTATGAAAATGTGTTCAAGATATTCACCCTGTCCACCGAACACCACCGCGACTCCATTCACATAGACCGTGACTATCATCCCTGTTGGCACTTCCCAAACTTGAATTGCAAGACTCACTCCTGCGTTGACATAGTCTCCATCATTCAACGGCTCAGCAAACCCTCCTTGCCCAACTGATACTCTGAAATCATAGTAGATAGACAAGCCACCATCTTCAATGTCCAGTCTGACTGTGAACGCGGGAACAAGCATGAACTCAATGTCCACGACATTTATTGTCAATGGAATTGTGAATCGATAGAACTGCCCCAAAACTGAGTCCCACCCAAAAACTCTTGGGATGCCATTGATATAGAGTGTGATGGTGTAGCCCATTGGTGCGGCGAAAACAATAAAATAGAGAGTTGAACCAGTGCTGACCACACTTCCATCAAAGAACGAAGACCCCGTGTGAATATTGTTGATTCTCGTCATAAAATCATATTCAAAAGTCAATTCGTCCGAAGTGAGATTTAGTGTTGCATGAGTGAATACTTGTGTTTTGGTGAAAACAATATTGATGACGTCGACGTCAACTGGAAGCACGAACAATCTTGCGTTGTTGAATCCACCGCTTGGAGCAGTTGTTTGCAAAGTTGTGTGGGCAATTCCGTTGATGGTGAACGCTATTGCATAGCCAGCAATATTTACCCATTCAATCACTATTTGTGTTCTTTGTTGGACTTCATCTCCACTTTCGATTTGAGCGCCCCCAACAATCGCGACTCGGACTTGATTCTCTTCAAGTTCGCAGCGATTAATTATGATTTCAGACTCACGAAGATCTTCGAAAAGAAACGAATCCCAAACGATGTTTACGGGCCCTCTTGCGGGTATTGTGAAGAAGAACTCAAAAGCGTTTCCTGCAATCGGATTCCCGATTCTATTAACACCATTCACCATCAAAGTCAAGACATAGCCTGCTGGATTTGTCCAAACAAAGCGAATGATATCTCCTTGCGAAAGTAAATCTCCGTCATTAATAGTGTCTGTTCCTAGCATGACTGTTCCATAGTCCGAATGAGGATTTGGAGCATTTGTGATGTTGACATAAAGGCACGAACACGGATGTTCATCACAATTTAGGCACATTTCTGGGCGAGTCCAATTGGATCTGTGGAACCTTGCATCGTGATTTGTTTGAGTTTGATAATTCCAAACTTCCACCGTGATTGCGTCCAGCCATGACACATAGCGAATCAGAACTTCAGTCAACTGACAAATTCCCGGAGCAAACCAGAACCAAGAGACAAATTGCCCATCTCTACCGAAAGGATTGATTTCTCCAACTCTTTCAAGAGCATTGTTTCTCCACCACTCAATTCTTCCAAAGATTGTTATGTGAACAATAACTCCATCAAACAAATCTCCGTTTGCTAGTTGGTTCATTGAAAACAAAGAGCTGTCGCCATTTGGCTCACCCAATTCCCAAGTCCCAACAATGAATGGATATTGATATAATTCGAAATCAAGAACATCCGACTCAACTAATAATCTGACAGCTTGTTCAAACCCTCTGACAATAATATAGCCACAACCACTAACTGCAAGAGTGAACATTGCATATTCATTCAATACGTGTTCAAGAAATTCTGAAGCCCTCTCTTGGCTATAAAACGCATAAACTCTTGCTTCTGAAGCAATTTCTCCACCACTCATCAGTGAAACTACTAGTGCTTCCACCATATGGTCTTGCCAGCCGATGTAGTTAGCGAGCGCTGGATGCCAAAAGAAGAATTCATAGACCACCACATTAGGAATCGGCATCACATAGTCTATGACATGTTTTAATATTTCAATATGATCTAAGTTCAAGATATCTCTTGTTCCACCGAATTTTGCGATTAGCGCATCAGCATATTCCGACTTTCCAATTATCAAAATATAGCCACAATCACTTATTCCAATGTTAATGTCTTCAAACCCAAAGATTAGTGCGTCAACTTCCAAAAATATTGCATGGTTAAGAAGAACCTCTCTGCAATCTAGTTTGACAAGACGAATAACCGCTGGGTCTCCATAGGTCGCCGTTCTGTCTTCTCCGACAAGGCTCACAACAATGTGGTCATAGATATCTA
>WQSV01000202.1 GCA_009787685.1 Bacillota bacterium | reverse complement strand
TGTTGACAAGGGCTTTTAGCCCTTTTGAAGGAAATTGCTATTACTTGAACTTCTCCGACAAAGGCATCAAAGATGCTTGACAAGGGTCTTCGATCCTCTTGACGGAGAGTGCTAGTTCAAGCAGAGCCCGACAGAGCAGTCGAAGACTGTTTACAATAACTATTTGTTATTCACTCAAAATTTCTTCTAGCATTTTGATGTGCCTAATAAACTCTTCTTCGACAACTTTGTAGTCCGTTAGGGGATGCTGATGTTTGTCATTAACTAGTTCAATGGTGAAACTTGGGATGTTTAAACGCTCAATGCACCAGTCTTTGTAGCCCCCTGCACTTGTTTTGGTGTCGTGAATTAATTTGTAGTTCAAATGACGATTAATTTTTTTTGCTAGTTTTTTATCTTCTTTTCTGCGTTTTCCAACTTGACCAAACTCCCAATAAAGTTCTTGTCCTTTTGCGTGATAAGAAAATGTCATTGATGGCTTTTTTTGAAGGGTGAAATTTCTAAGCGCTGCTGTTTCATTTTCAGAAAAAGGTTTTTCACCAATAAAATTTTCGGAATGTGGATGAGTTAAGTTTGACTTTCCCTCTCCCCATTTTGCGTCAAAATTAACATTGAGATCAACACAATTCGCATTTGCTTTGAAAAGCGAAAAGTCCTCATTTGGAACAATGCTTTTGATAAAAGGTTGTAGTTTTTTCGGGACAGAATTTAATCCATCTTTTATGAGCATTATTCCGTCTGGATTAAGCATTGGAAAAAAATAGACTTTTTGAGAAAATGTTTTTCCCATTTCAAGAAAATGTTTGATTAGTTTCACAACAAAATGCGAAGTAATGTGTTCCCGGGAGTGGATTCCTGCCGTGATGATGATGGGTGGCTTGATTGTTGGGCGATGCGACTTAAACGCAACATAGTAGAGTTTTCTGCCACAAATTGTTGTTCCAATTGAATCAGCTTCTAGTCCGCAAGACGAAAAGAACTTCATGTCGCGAACAAGGTCATAATAAGAGTATATCATAATTTTTCACAACACACAACGCATAATGCACAACTCACAACGATTGGTGAAAAAAATTTAATATTTCTATCCATCATTGTGCGTTGTGCGCTGTGCATTATGCGTTATTTTTTTTACCTCCTCTCTCAATTTATGTAGTTTCCATTTTATTGTTCCCTCAGCAAGTCCCATTTTACTTGCTATTGTTTTGATTGAGAGGTCATCTTCATAGTGCATTTGATAGATTTTTTTTGATTCATCGGACAACAACTCAAACATTTTTTGAAAGTCCCATTTTTTTATTTCATTGTCAAACATATTTTTTTCATCAACACTTAACACCATATCTTCAGAAAATTCCATTCGCGCATCTTTTTTCTTTTTGTTTAGGGATATGTTTCTAACAAGAATTGCTAAATACGCGTCTGGATTTTTTATTTCATGAACATATTCCCCTTCTTGATCTTTGTTTTTTGTTAACTCAATAAGTTTCATCATCACCTCTTGGGCAATATCTTCTGAAATTGAGCGACACTTAAAAAATTTTAGCGCACTAATAACTAGTTTGGGATAGTATTCGTGAAAAATTTTGACAATACCTTTTTCACTTTTTAAAAATTCGTTAAAATCTTTTGCATCCATTATGTGTTTTGTCCTCTGTTCAAAATGTTAATAAATTGTTAACACTTTTTTAAAAGTATTAACAATTTGTTAATTATTGTCAAGACAAATAGCTTGTTTGCAAAATTAATATAAATTGTTAGAAATCGTTATAAATCGTTACATGTGAATTTTTCTTTGTTTTTAATTTGAATTTTAAAAGATAAAACAAGATTTATTGAAATTAAAAATTGTTTTTAATAATGTTTTGTCGCAAACAATTATATTTAATTAGAAATTATAATATTACTTTTTGCCAATTATATTTTTGGAACTGATAAACGAGTAGGATTTTATAAGTTTTGTGTTTCTAGTCTTTGACCCAAAATCTACCGCTAAGACGGTGAATGTTTCTGTTCAAGCAATTTCTTAAAACTATTGAAGATAGTTGACAGTGGACTATTTTTGTGGTATTATTGAATTATTGAAGGAGGTGTTTCATTTGATTTGTCCAAATTGCGGAATAATGTTGCCTAGTGAGGCACAATTTTGTGGAGAATGCGGAACTTGCTTGAAAAATTTTGCAGACCCTTTTGCCGAGACCCATCCCGACCCCCATCAACCTCCACCGCAACAAATGCAACCCCATTATCCGCCGAATTATGGTGGATATGGTTTTGGACATTATGCACAACCTCGACATATGACAAGGCAGAAATATGAAAAAACATCTTGTCTTTCCGCTTTCATCATGACCCTTGTTGCTGGTTTCATAATTTATTCCTCTTTTCTCTTGCTTCCTCTCACTGTTCTTCTTGCAATTCCTGCGACGATTCTCGGTGCTATTGGACTTGTTCAAGGTGCAAAAGGAAGAGCAAAAAAGCTTCCCTACCATTTAGGGAGTATTATTATGGGAATAACTGTTTTGGTAAGTTGCCTTTTTGGATTTGTTTTGAGTATTGTTGTTATGGGTATGGCGTTTTAAACCTCCTTGGAATCTTGCCGATTAAACCTGTTAAAATCAAAAAAGTTCGAGAAAGAAAAACCTCTTCTCGGACTTTTTGT
>WQSV01000201.1 GCA_009787685.1 Bacillota bacterium | reverse complement strand
GAGTCCGAGTTTACATTCAAGATGAAAATTCCAAAAGTCAAATAATCAGACATTTGCAACTCAGAAACAAAAGCAGAACAGCAGTGTTTTTTGTTGTTTTATAATTAGATTTTTGAATGTTTTGCTGAAATCTCGGGGAAATAATTTTTTTTGAAAAATATTGACAAAATGGAAAATATATGCTATTGTTAAAGAAAAAACAACAAATGGGAGGAGAAAAATAAAAATGAAAAAACGAATTTTGAAATTGGTGATGGTTGCGGTGATGATGTTTATTGCAGTGGTGCCGATGATGGGGTGTGAAAGAGAAATGACACTTGAGGAATATCGTCTCACAGCACTTCAAGCACTTAATGAGTATTTGACTAGTGAGTGGGAAAATTTTCATCCAGACTATAGACTTCGCGTGAATGGTTATCTTTTTGCGGGTAGATTAGCAATTAATTCTGCAAATAGTAAAGAAGGGATAAATATTGCATTAAATTTCACAAAACGATTAATGTGTAAAGTTCCTAGAATTCCTCGATTTTACACCTATGTTCAAACAGATTATTTTAGATTGACTTTGTATATTGACCGAAATAAAGCGTGTCAATTCTTTTGGATAACAAGTGTGTTTGAAAATATTAGTGATGTGGATTTTTATATTACTAGCAATTTGTCGGGAACCGGTTTTGAATGGCATTTGATGTCATTAAATGCTCTAAGTCTTGGCTGGAGTGTTTATGATGTTTATGGTTGGCATGGAAATTATAGAAGTGAAATGTTTAAAAGTGGTGCAAAAATTATAAATACTCATATGCATATGTTTGAAGGAGGGCTTGCTGAAGGAGTCATTTTTTCCACAATGGCCGATTTTGCAACGAGAAAAACCAGTTCAGACCAAAGTGAGAATATTGTTATGAGAGCCGAAATCCAAATTTTAACAGGAGAAAATTAAAAATGAAAAAAACACAAAAGAAGAATAAAGTTTTATCAATAATAACAGTATTGTTTTTAGCATTTTTAGGATTGACAATCGGAATTGTTTTCACAAACTCAAGTCCAGCCATCACAACTCATGCTGAAAGTCAAAATTCAACAAACTGCCAATATTCAAAAATCTTCACAGATGAATATTTTGATAATGTCAACAAAAGCATTAGAATCTTTGACCACGCATTAAGTTATTTCAAAGAGTTGAATTTTGTTCCATTTAGCGAAAACTTTGACGAGGAAGAAGACATTTCTTTTGATTTCGACGATGATTTCGCAGGAGTTTTTATTGACGATTATGGTTTTTTGAACATTGGGGTTGTTGATTTTTCTCGAACAAGACAGATGCAAGATTTGAATGGACAAGTTGTTTTTCGTCATTTCACTTATTCATATAACTACTTAAACTCAATCAAAAACACTCTAGCAGATATGATGTTTGATTTTAATATTCAAGGACTCGCAATAAGACAACGCCAAAACAGAGTCCGAGTCTACATTCAAGATGAAAATTCCAAAAGTCAAATAATCAGACATTTGCAGCTCAGAAACAAAAGCAGAACAGCAGTGTTTTTTGTTGTGGTTGAGCCTTGTGACAACCTCTACTATTCAAGAAATGATGGGGTTGATTTCGTTGAAGAAGTTCATGAAGAAATTTGGGTAATAATTTTTTAAAAGTGTTGACAATTTTTTGGAAATGTGCTATGATGAAAGAAAAAATGCAAAAAAATCATACTTAGAAATAAATATGAGAAGAAGGAGAGCAAATAAAATGAAAAAACGAGTTTTGAGATTGGTGATGGTTGCGGTGCTGATATTCGTTGCAGTGGTGCCGATGATGGGTTGTGAAAGAGAACTCACTTTTGAGGAATATCGTGAAATACGATTGGAGCAATTGCAGAGTCATGTTGCTTCAAAAAGTGAAGCGGATTTCACTGCTGAAAATTGGGCAACAATTCAAGAATATCTTGAATATTGGCTTGAAAGAATTGATGAATCGACATACAAGTGGGAAGCCAGAGAGGCTTTTATGATTGGAATGGATCGAATATGCAGGTTGCCAAGAACAACTCTTTTTGCCGCTGAAATGGTTGAAACTGAGCATTTTCGACTAACATTGTATGTTGACAGATTTCCAACAACTTGTCACAGAGTTTGGATCACAACTTCTTTTGAAAACATTAGCGACACTGATTTTTATATTGTTAGCAGATCAAGAGGAACAGGGTGGATTGGGGCTCCAATTAATCAAATTAATTCTTTGAGTTTTGGAGAAAATGGCTATGAATTTGATGAGATGGGGGATGTCATTTTTATTTTCCGAAGAGGGATAATTAAAAGTGGAGAAGTAATTTCGAATACTTATCTGTTGAGGACTCAGTTAACTAATGCATATAGTTTTTTTTATGTTAAAACAAAATGTCCATATAAGAATAGATATGTATATAATGAAATTCTAATGGCAACAGAATTCATATTCAGAGGAGAAAACTAAAAGATGAAAAAAACACAAAAGAAGAATAAAGTTTTATCAATAACAATAGTATTGCTGTTAGCATTTTTAGCATTAACAATGTTTTTTGTTTTCACAAACTCAAACCCAACGATAAAAACCCAAGCCGAAACTCAAAACCAAGATTGCGAATATTCAAGAATCTTCACAGATGAATATTTTGAGAATGTTAATGAAAGCATTAGGGTCTTTGACCACG
>WQSV01000200.1 GCA_009787685.1 Bacillota bacterium | reverse complement strand
ACAAATCGTCATGAACCAAAGTAGTCCTCCCAAGCCACAAAAAAGCCCAGCCACTAAACGCACGATAAAACGAATTATTAATCATAGACCATGGAGTGCTTGTTATTCCAGCCCTTTGTTCTTCTCCCCAAATTATTGTGGAAGCATATGTGACTAACGCAGTAAAAACCAACGGCGGTTGCCCCAAAAGCGAAGCAAACACTTGACCAACAGCTCCTCCAGCAGCGTCTGCAATCATTCCAAGAGTGGAATGTCCTGACATTGGGAAAAATCTAATATGACTGCCTCTGCCATTTTGACGATTTCTGTTCCAATCTTGCATGAGACGATTTTGCAAACTCTCACTATTAATGTCTTGAAGAGCAAGGTTTCTATAATTGCCAGTTACCATTTGTGAAAAAAAGTTAACTCTTCCAAAATTCGACCCCAAAAAAGGCGTTCCCAAAGCAAACATACTGCAAACCAATCGTGGATAACGATTTGCAAACTCCATATTGGTAAGTCCACCTCGACTGTGACCAATAAGGTTAATTCGAGGATACACCCCAAAATTCAAAGACCCAAAACTTCTAGCCACTGAATGCAACATAAACCTAAATTCATTGTGTTTTGTCTCATGAGAGTTTGAACTTGCACCATAATTTCCTTGCGTTAATTGAAAAACAATTATCATATGTCGATTAATGTCGTCCAAAGTTAATTGACCAACTCGCTGAAGATTAGAATTAGGAACTCCAGTCCTATTTCCATATGTTTGAAATTGATTTTGCACAGGCAATCTAAGCAATTCAAAACTCGTGGATTCTGTCATTCTTGCCCAAAACACATTTGCATTATTTTGTCTTCTCAATCTTTCAATCAAAGAGCGATTGTCAAAAGCAAAACTACGATTTCCATTATTGCTCCAGTGAGATGCATCCGAATTCATTCCATGATTAAGAACAGTAATTGCTGCTCTCGTTGTGACATGAAAATTGTTTGCAGTGAAATCCGTGCTTGTTGGCATTTGAACAAACTGTCCACTCATTGGAGCAGGCATTGCAGCATAAACGTTAACTGACTGCCCTTCGCTTTGCAACCCAAAAACCACCGCAAAAACACTTACAACAACAAACGCCATGCAAATCAAAACGAACATCAACTTGTTTTTCTTTAAAAATTTGTCTCTCATTTTCATTGCTCCTTTGCTTTTATTTTTCTATTCACTCTGCCACTTAGCATAAAGTCTTATTTTTTCGTCAGCCGATCTGGGCATTTGGCTGTTCCATTGTGTCACCCCTTGTGGCTCTAAATACCAACCTTGAAAAACATAGCCTTGTCTTGTTGGCAATGGAGGACGAAGATAGATGCTTGATTCTGTGATATGGTCAAACCAAAAATATCCTTGGTTTGGGGCTTCGTGATAGTTGTAGAAATATATAATATTTGGTCTCAACACGTTATCGCCAACTGTGTAAGGATTGACAATAAAACTATTATTTCTTTTGATCCTATTTTCAAACCAGTACGCTGACACATGCAAATCCACTATTTTCTCTATTTCTGATGAACTTAAATAAAATGTGGTAGCCACCCACACACTAGGAGACAAATACATTTTTCTCAATCTTTCACTTTCAAACCCTGTGCCTTCATTAAGAACAATATCAGGGGTCCACCTCCCAATAGTATCAACGACTCGACCATTTATCTCAGCAGGAATCTTTATAACTTCTTGCATTCTTCCTAAAGAACTAAATCCTACAATCCTAAGATTATCACCTCTATCAAGAACTCGAAAATATCCCACGATAACTGCCCTATGCTCACACCCCGACAAAACTCCAATTGACATTGTCAATGCAAGAATCACAATAAAAATAATATTAATTTTTT
Organism: Bacillota bacterium; assembly: GCA_009787685.1. GTDB lineage: Bacteria > Bacillota > Clostridia > Christensenellales > Pumilibacteraceae > WRAY01. The sequence goes on along the minus strand of WQSV01000200.1, from coordinate 827 downwards.
TAAAAATTCTCCTCACTTCTTCTCTTCTCCTAATAATATTTTTTTCTCCTTTGTTTTTAAATCACATTTAGAGTAATTATGTTTGATCTAAATTCAAATCTTGGACTGGGTCATTCTTCTTGTCTTTCATGAAATAATGCAATAGCAGTCAACTCATGCTTTCCTCTTGAAAGAGTCGCCCTATCTCCAATCGTGTCAACACGAACTCTCTCCTCATCTTTTTCAAAATAGTCCGAAAATGCCCACCCCAACACTTGAGAACCCCAATAGTAGCCATGAATAAAAAACACAATCAAAAAATAATGCCGAATAATTTCGAATTCCAACCCTGTATTATTCCGAAGAACTGCTTTTGCCGTTATGGTCTCTTCATAATAAAACTCTGTTCTGTCAACAGTCACAGTCAGTTCAAAACCGTTTCTGATAACTCTCCCCCTCATTCCTCTCTTCTCCGCTTCAAGCCTTTCAACCTCTTGTTGCAACAAATAATTCTCCCTTTCTATATCCTCAATTCGTCGCAGCAAATCTACGTTACACCCCAAAAGCGGCATTGATGAAATTAACACCAATATTGCAACTAGCAAGATTTTTAAAACTCTTCTTCTCATAAAAATTTTCTCCTCTTTTTTGTTCTTGTTGTTTCGTTGTTTTCTGTTTTCAAAATATATTCAGTTTTTTATTTTCATTAACATTTTACCATAATATGTTTGATCACTACTTTCTAGAGTTTTTTTTTATGTAATTTATAAAAATCTCCCAACAAGATATTCGATGTCGCACCATGTCACCATGCCTTTGCCCATTGAAATGAGAAGATACTGCCCATT
>WQSV01000199.1 GCA_009787685.1 Bacillota bacterium | reverse complement strand
GCTTCAGCATTGGTGATTCTGTCGAGAACACCCGTAAATAAGAGTATTACATAAGTTATTAAAGCAATTGACCCGAGTGAAACAACGAGTGAAAAAAATTTGACAATCGGCTCATACTTGTTTATGTCAGTGCTTGCAATCAAGACACCGCATGAAGAGAAAACAATAATTGCAACAAGCAAAACCAATCTTGGTGCGTCAAGCAAAAAAATGCATGATAAAACCACCATGCATAGTGAAATAAGAACAAAGACCGCCTTGAAAATTAGCCCTTTTTTTCTCTCCTTAGTCATATAAAAATATTATATGCTAAACCTTGTCGATATATAGCAAAGAATGAATTATTCTGAAAATGTTACCATAAGACATTTCGCCTCTTTTGTTGGATGTTGCCATCAATCAAGACTTGTCAACAAATAACGCTTAGCAAAAATGCTCGCACCCTTTGAGGTTATTTTTAATTTGGCATGCGACCATGAGGTATTTAACGAGATTGACTTTGGGCTTGCATATTATTGAATAGCTGGTGTCGTTTGTTAAAAAAATATTTAACCTATTAACCCCGTCAATTGAAAAAGCTTTGATGACCTCAAGAGGAAATATCTTGCTGCAAATCTCCAGTCGGTCAGAATAAAGATAGATTTCCCCAAAAATTTTTTTGCTGATTCTTTTTGACTTTTTAGATTCAAAGAAAGTTATTTGACAATCAGTAAAAAGCGGAGTTTCAAGATGAAATAAATAATCAATGTTGTTTTTGATGAATTCAAGTTGAATTTTGCTCCACTCCAAGATTGAATTGGGCATTGCTTTTTCGCGAATTTCATTTGAAAACATCCCATTTTCTTGAACTATGTCACGCATACTACACTGACTACACCATATTTCATCATTTTTTGAAGATAAGCTGTTGAGAGAGTGACAAATCGGACAAAAGAACAAAACACTCTCTAGATCCTCTGCCCTTTTTTTTCCTTTAAACTTTATGTTTTCAATTTTATTGAATTCAAAGTCATTATGGCAAAGTGCTTTTTTGATTGTGCCTTGAACTTCGCTATCACTCATAACATCCAATTCACTTGGCGATATGATTTTCACAATCTCAATTTCAATTTTTCCTCGACTTAATTTTTTTCGCCACCGGGGTTTTGTCAAATATCCACCTTTTTGGACAACCAAAACACACGGAACTTTTAATTGTTTTGCAAGTTTGCCAACACTCGGAACCACGCGTCCACCCTCACCAAACATTGAACGAGTGCCTTCTGGAAACATTCCAACTGCCCCACCTTGATTAATAATGTTTATGATTTGTGTTGCCGCAAAAGCATCTAAATTTCCTTTTGAATAAGATATTGGTCTCATGAAAATTTTCATCAAGAAACTCTTTAACCCTTGATGAAAAAATGTGTCATCCGCAACAAAGTTGATTCCAAAATTAAAGACTGCCCCAAGCATCATTTGGTCAAACGATGCTTGATGGTTCATTAAAATAAAGCAATTTTTATTTATTTTTTTGCAAATGTTTTTGTCAAACATCAGCCCATATTTCCATTTCAAAAAGGGTGTCACAATAATTCTTAACACCCAAAAAATAAAATTTGACGCCTTTTTTGTTTTTTTCATCACTTATTATTATTTTGACATATTTTCAAAAAAATAACCAAAATAATGACTAATACTATTTCCACAAATTTCGAATTATTACATTTTTTAATTCACCAATACCTTCGCCAGTTTTTGCTGAAATTGCAACACTTTCCACTCCGTGAATTTCATTAATGCCATTGATTTTTTCATTTATTATTTCTTGGAGTTTTTCATTGTTTTTTATTGGGAATTGCTTTTTTAAACTGTCAATTTTGTTAAAAACAATTATTGCAAGCTTATTTGTTGCGCCTATTTCTTCCAAAACACTTGTTGCAATTTGAATGTCATTTTCAACTTGTTCACTTGAAATATCAACAACATGAAGCAATAAATCTGCATACTTCGCTTCTTCTAAAGTCGATTTAAATGCTTTGATAAACTCATGAGGCAAATCACTAATGAATCCGACGGTGTCGGTCAAAGTGTATTCCTTTCCAATTTCGTGAAAAACTTTTCTCGTTGTGGTGTCTAATGTCGCAAACAATTTGTCTTCAACCTCAACTCCAGCTTTTGTGAAAGCGTTCATAAGGGTTGATTTTCCAGCATTTGTGTAACCAACGATTACAACATTTTTCTCGCTGTGGACTCTCTTTTTTCTTCGCCACTCACGTTGCATCGCCAGCTTTTCAATCTCTCTTTTCTTTTCGACAATTTTACGTCTTATGACACGTTTGTCAAGCTCCAGCTTAGTCTCACCCGGCCCGCGTGTCCCAATCGCACCTTCTTGCCTGTCCATTAAAACACCTTGCCCAGTTAAACGTGGAAGAGTGTAATTTAGTTGAGCAAGTTCAACTTGCAACTTTCCATCTAAACTCTGAGCGCGCATCGCAAAAATATCAAGAATCAGCATATTTCGATCAATAACAGAAACATCTAGAGCATCGACCAAATTCTTGATTTGGCGACCACTTAATTGATTGTTGAAAACTATCAATTCCGCATCGTTGCTTTCAGAAAATTCCCTAATCTCTTGAACCTTTCCACTTCCAACAAAAAACTCCGCATCCACTCTCGCACGGTTCTGCATAACTCTGCCAACAACAATGCCACCAGCAGT
>WQSV01000198.1 GCA_009787685.1 Bacillota bacterium | reverse complement strand
TCAACCCTCAACATCCTACATAACACCAAGAGGACGCGTTCATCACTCTCACACTGGCTCTCCACCTGCAATTCTTTCAAACATCAGAATGGATTTTGTGGGAACAATTCTTGACCTAGTCTTAAATCTTGATCAGCAAATAGGCATGCAAATTGTCCCGCTTGATTTAACTATTCCAGTATCGCTTGAGAGGTATCAACCAAATGAGGCAACCAACCAACTCATTGCAAGAATTAATATTGCTAATGTTTTTCCAACTGCATGGAATGTCAGCGCAACGACTAATTCTGAATTCACAATAATATTCAATTTCTGACCCACTTGAGGCTAAAAGCCAAAATTCGTTAGTTTGACGAAATGATAAAATTTTAAAACAGACTTCCTAATAACAAATTAGGAAGTCTGTTTTTTTATGAACTAAAAACAGTAAAAGTATTTTTGAAAAAATTAAAAAGTTTTTTTGATTTCAGGCACAAAAACTGTTGACAAAGCCGTGGTCGATAGTGTATTCTATTATTGATAATAATTATCAATAAATAATTATTACTTAAAATACAATAACTAAGGAGAAAAACATTATGAAAAAATTTAATTGCACAATTTGCGGATTTATCCATGAGGGAAAAACTGCACCGGACAAATGCCCAACATGCAAAGTTGGGAAAGAGAAGTTTGTTGAGGTCACAAAAGGGAATCTCGCTTTCGCAACAGAACACGTGATTGGAGTTGCAAAAGGTGTTGACCCATGGATTATTGAAGGACTTCAAGCAAATTTTGTTGGAGAATGCACCGAAGTTGGGATGTATCTTGCGATGAGTCGCCAAGCGGACAGAGAAGGGTATCCAGAAATTGCAGAAGCCTACAAACGTATTGCATTTGAAGAGGCGGAACATGCTGCTAAATTTGCGGAACTACTCGGCGAAGTTGTCGATGTTTCAACAAAGAAAAACCTTGAAGCAAGAGTCATGGCAGAACATGGTGCAACACAAGGAAAACTTGACATTGCAAAACGTGCAAAAGAATTGAATCTTGATGCTATCCATGACACTGTCCACGAAATGGCAAAAGACGAAGCTCGCCATGGAATGGCATTCAAAGGATTGTTGGAAAGATATTTCGAGAATAAATAGTTTTTGTAGAACTGCAAATTAAGAAATTCAATTAGTAGCAACTGGGCTCGGAGACAATTCCTGTTGTTTGAAAATGTTAAAACCAATTCTCCATGCTGCGCTCTCGTGCATTTTTGAATTAAAACACCATCTCCGAGTCAATTGCAGATAAAGAGATAATTGAGTTTTTAAAATTAATCATGAAAAGAAACACTATCCAAAAACAATTAATTTTGAGTGCAGTTAAGTCACTCAATATTCATGCAACTGCAGAAGAGGTGTATGAACATGTTGTTAAAGACAATCCCTCAATCAGCAAAGCGACAGTCTATCGAAATTTGTCTCAAATGGCGAAAGATGGGGAACTTCTTAACATTGGAAATTTTTCGGGATCTGCTCACTACGACCACAATTTGCATGAACACCACCATTTTGTTTGCAACAAATGCGGTGCAGTTTTTGATGTTGATTGCGATTTGGCAATGCTTGAGCAACTTAAAAAAACAATCCCACATTCAAACGATTTTGAAATAAAAAACTATAACCTTTCATTTGACGGAGTTTGTTCAAAGTGCAAATGAATCGATTATCAAATTTGACAAGATTGTGTCAAATTGACACAATCTTTTATTTTGTTTGCAGACCATGCAGAGACATGGGTCTTCGACCCCTTGTTGAGGTGTTTCTAGTAATAGCAGTTTCCGACAAGATGGTGAAAAACCTTTGACATTATGTTGGAAATATGATATAATGTTAGCATGAAGAAATTAAAAATAGTAACAATATCAACAATTTTTTCACTGATATTCGTGATTATGTTATTTTCGTTGTTTGCTTGCAACGGATATGAAGAGAACGGAAATCCGTGCGGACAAGACCCGTGCATTTGTGTCCAAGAGAATTTTTTGAACTCGACTCTGCTGGAAGGATTTCGTGCGAATATTGCAGGGGCAACTGCTCTTGGAATAGCGATTCCGTCAGTAAACGCTCGAGTGAACAATTTTTCGAGCGTTGCATTAGGGAATTCAGTTGTTCCAATTAATCAACAAAATTTGGAAGTTGACAGAAACACTCTTTTTAAAATCAATCAACAAGGTGCTTTGGAAATAATAGAATTTGTTTCAGACAACGAAACATTGACTCAGTCCGACATTTCTGCTCAGGTTCAAAAACTTCATGTCACTGAAAATTTTATCTTCTTCAACCTAAGGACTGACATGACTCCATTGATGTTGAGAAATTCGAGAGAAAATCATGAATCTCAAACAGTGACCTATGACCAATCTAGTTGGGACTTTTTCAGTCGATATCATCAAGGGTTCATGATTGACCGCAATGACGGATATATCTACAGTTTGTGGGAATTGGGAAGAGGAGTTTTTGGAATGTCAAATCCAATTAAGCTCATTGAAGAGAATCATATTATTGTTGGGGTCAAAGGCAACAACACAAGTTTATATGGCATTGAAATAGTCGAGGGCAATGCGGTTTTCACTAGTGAAATAAGCAATCCAGCAATTCAAGTTCTCGACATCTACAAAGGTTTGGACGGAATTCTCTATGTTCACAATTCTCATCTTGATGAAACAGTCCAAGGAATGCA
>WQSV01000197.1 GCA_009787685.1 Bacillota bacterium | reverse complement strand
AATGTTTTTGATGATTTTTAAATAATGTTTATATTGGTGAAAACACGACAAAGCATCTAAAAATCGCTTGACAAAAAAATCAAACAATGATAACATAAAAAAAATAATGAGTAAACCAGTTGTTGCAATTGTTGGTCGTCCTAATGTTGGGAAAAGCGCCTTCTTTAATAAAATTGTCTCTAAGCGCATCTCTATTGTGAAAGATGAAGCTGGGGTGACGCGTGACAGAATCTATGAAGACGCAGAATGGTGTGGAGTGAACTTTACTCTTATTGACACGGGTGGCATTGAATTAAAGAGCGAAGATGTCATGTTCAAAAACATTCTTATTCAAGCACAAGTTGCCATGGAAGAAGCGGACGTTATTGTTTTTATGGTCGATGGAAGAAGCGGACTTGTTGCAAGTGATTATGAAGTTGCAAAAATACTTCGCCACTCGAAAAAACCAATAATCTTGCTTGTCAATAAACTTGATAACTATGAAATTGAAAAGACCTATGATTTTTATGAGTTGGGACTTGGTGAGCCACATGGCATTTCAGTTGAACAAGCAAAAGGACTAGGGGACGCTCTTGATGAAATAGTCAAAAACTTTCCACCTGCATTTGAAGACGAAATTGACGACAGAATCAAAATTGCTTTAGTTGGTCGCCCTAACGTTGGGAAGTCTTCATTAATTAACAAACTACTTGGCTTCGATCGAGTAATCGTGAGTGATATTGCTGGAACAACGCGAGACAGCATAGATACTCCTTTTGAATTTGATGGCAAAAAATATACTCTGATTGACACGGCGGGAATGCGAAGAAAACGCGAAATTGAACTCGACACGGTCGAGAGTTACTCTGTAATTCGTTCCATGAGGGCAATAGACCGTGCTGACATAGTCTTGGTGGTCATGTCCACAGTTGAGGATATGGCGGAGCAGGATGTCCGAATCGCTGGAATGGTTCATGAAAGTGGAAAGCCAAGTGTTGTCGTCATGAACAAATGGGATATCATTGAAAAAGACACTCACACCATTGAAAGATTCAAAACAAAACTAAAAAACGACCTTGCATTCATGGACTATAAAAAGGAAATTTTTGTTTCAGCTCTTACTGGTCTTCGAGTCGAAAAAATCATGAAAGTTGTTGATGAAGTCCATGGGAACGCTTCAAAGCGCATAACAACAGGTGTTCTCAATGATATAATAATGGATGCAGTCGCGGTCAACAATCCGCCATCCTACAAAGGAAAGCGCCTCAAAATCTACTACACTTCACAAGTTGCGACAAATCCGCCGACATTTGTCTTTAAGGTCAATGATGACAACCTTATCCACTTTTCTTATCAACGTTATCTTGAAAATCAAATTAGAAAGGCAGTCGATTTTTCTGGAACACCAATCCGTCTAATTTTCCGTGGTTCGGAAGAAGAGAAAAACAAATAAGGGCGGAGTGTCAAATTAATTTCACACTCCACACTAAAAAAATATGCCAGAATTTTTAATAATTGCATTAGTCGTCATTGGCTCTTATCTTTTGGGAAACATAAACTTTGCTCTCATCATCGCAAAGTTCAAAAAGATTGACCTCAAGAAAAAGGGAAGTGGCAATCTCGGCACCATGAATGTGTCAAGAAATCTAGGGACAAAATTCGGATTCCTAGTTTTGATTTTGGATGTCATCAAGGGAGCTGTGCCGTGCATACTCGGCTGGTTCTTGATTGGTGGACTTGGATTTGGTGAAATTGATGTTGTTGGTGTGAGGTTTGTCTCAAGTGGAAGGATTGGGGCGTATATCGCAAGTCTTGCGGTTATCCTTGGTCACATCTATCCAGTGTTTTTGAAGTTCAAGGGCGGAAAGGGAATAGCAAGCACTCTCGGAATTATGCTTGTCTTGCAACCTTTCGGAACCCTCATAACGTTTGCTTTGTCGTTTGTGTTTCTTGTGATAACGAAAATGGGCGCAGTGACGTCATTCATCGTCACGACTGTTCCAGTCATTTTGGAAAATATTTCACTGCCATCTTTTTCAGAAAGTCCATATGCAATTGCAAGTGCAATTCTAATTTTTATTTTGTTCTCACTAACAATCATTGCTCATCGTTCAAATATCGTTAAACTATTCTCTGGAACTGAAAACAAAACAAGAGTTTTCAAAACCAAAGAGGAAAAGGAGCTGAAAAGACTCGGAAAACTAAAAGAGCTAGAAGAGCAAAAAAATTAAAAAATTTTCAATTAACACCTTATTTTTTGTTGACTAACATTTAAAGTTATAGTATATTAATAAGGTTAGTGCTTTAAGGGCACTTTTGTTTTGCAAAAGCATGCAATTTCAAAAGAGCCAATATCGCAATTTGCGGGTGTAGCTCAGTGGTAGAGCTCCAGCCTTCCAAGCTGGCTGCGTGAGTTCGATTCTCATCACCCGCTCCAACTTAATGCATAATCTAGAATGAAGAATGCAGGATAGTTGTCAGATTTAATTCATTTGAAGTCGACCGTTATTCTGCATCCTGCATTCTATATTCTGCATTAAACGACTCATGTGCCTGTAGCTCAGCAGGATAGAGCAACAGCCTTCTAAGCTGTGGGTCAGGGGTTCGACTCCCTTCAGGCACGCCAAAACAACGCTTAACACACAACGCTTAACGAACAATGATTGTCAAGTTTTTAAAATTAGCATTCGTTACGCGTCATGAGTTAAACATTATGCGTTGAAAAGACTGTGGTGGA
>WQSV01000196.1 GCA_009787685.1 Bacillota bacterium | reverse complement strand
CAAGCGCGAAGTTTGGAGTTTCTGCTCCAGCCGCTAGCAATGCTCTTCCCATCCATGGAGCAGTCACGCTGACCGCGACAATGCCAACACCGATGATGAACCAGCTTGGAAAAACTGCACCAAGCCTTGAGCCGGGCTTTCTCTCCCCTTTTGAACCCATTTTTGGACCGGGAGCTGGTTTTTTGAAAATAAAACGGTAATAGAACAAGCCCATAACAAACAATTGACACGCAATCGCCAAAAACCAAACAATAAGAGCGAATATCGCAACGCCTGTTGTTGGAGCCCCCATTGGAGGAGTGAACGGAACTAAATAGGACGAGATCAATATCAACGCCATTGTTGCAGTTGGAAGCACGCTCAGCGGGACATGGACTCTCCATTCTCGACCCGCATGTTTTCTGTCAAGAATAATTTTGAGAGCAAACAGCACCAAAATAAAAAGTGCAATTGAGCCAAGAATAATGCGGACAGTCAAAATTCCATCTCTTGGAACAGCCACCCCGTAGTCATTCATCGTCATAAACGATGGAATAAGAAGATTTCCAAGTGCCGCGAGCGCGAGCGCAATTCCGGGAATCGCCATCGGAATACTTCGAACAAAATTCATAAATCTATTTATTACTTTCATAATTTTTTTATTTCTCCTTTGCCTCTTTGAGGCTTTTGTCTTTGCTTTTAATCCTAAGATTAAAAGCACTATGCTTATAGTGAATAGCTATGAGTCAAGGACACCAATAAGCTATTCACCCCCATTACGCTTCCCATCACTCAAAAGTAGCAACTGGACTCGGGGACAATGCTTGTTATTAAAAAATGCTTGCTTGCTGTTCATTCTTTTCTGTTTGTGTCTTTCCAAAACACAAAACAAAACCATCACCCGTGGCAAGTTGAAAGCCAAATGTAATTTTATGGGTATCCTATTCAGACAACTTCATACAACCTGCTTTTTTGGGAAAACATTTAAAGAGATTTCTTGTTAGAGCGGGCGTCCTCGACCGTCCGAATTAATTTTATCATTATCATGAAGTGCGGGCGGCAGGTTGCCGCCCCTACGAGGATTTTGTCGAGGTTTTTAAGTAGGGGCGGGCGTCCTCGACCGTCCGTTCATTGTTTTATATCACCCGTTCGGGCGAGGATGCCAACCCCTACACAAGCAAAAATCTTCTCAAATACTCATTTCAAAAAAGTTGTGTGAATAAGATACCCAGATTTAGTTTTATCAATGAAGCTTCTACTCACAGTAAAACTGCAAGGTGTCGAATTAAAGATAACTTGGCAAAAATCGTGAGGAGTTAAGAAGGAATTAAATTGTCAGCCTTAAAATTGTGTTTATCCAACAATTTTCAACCCATATTCCCTTGCGATTATTTTCGCTGTTGCTTCTGCCATGTCTCCAGTAAAAGAAACGCATTGTTTTTTATGCTCGCCACTAAGCAAGTCCATGCCTTTGACATGGATATGACAACACAATGTTCCTTTGTGCATTTTGCGAAACTCTTCCTGAACTTCATAGCAAAGCTCCAAGCACTTCATGCTTTTTGGATCAGTGATAGTCGTTGGTTCAGTTCTTGAAAAGAAATACCCCAAAACAATTACCGCTCCTGAAACCGCTCCACACATGCATTTCGCACGCCCGACACCGATCGGGAATCCACCCGCAGCCGCAACCATTTCAATCGGCATGCTTGGGTCAACATGTTTTCGAAAAGCAGAGACTATTGCTTCTGAGCAATAAAAACCGCCAATGCGAAACACTTCTTCCGCATCATAGCGAATTTGTTTGATGTCGATTTCTTTGAGTTTGATTTTTTTCATAATTTTATTCTCCTTGTGACTTTGTCACTATCGTTTGGTCGTGTCGTTAATTTTTGTTTTCACTCCAAACACTTGTTTTTTTTATATTCACAATCAACACCGTCCATGGACAAGTTGCGAGTCAAGAATTTTATAACTGACAACTGATAGTTGACAATTAAATATCAACACCAACTTTGACAATCATCAAGCACCTCAACATTGAACACTTTCAAACTGCGAACAAAAAAACACTCCTTCTCAAAAAATAGAAAAAACCGCCTCTACTATAAAGCGGTCTTCTTTTATCTGCACTTCGGCAAATAAAAAAAGACACCCTTAACCAAATAAAGCTGTTTGCAATGCGAAAAATCCCAGTGCAAATAACTTTTTTAGTCGCAAGGTGTCCTTTTCAAATTAATCGAAAAATCAACTCAAGCACTCAAAATCGCACTAGGTTTTTTTGCATGGAAACGCACGGTTTCCTAATGAGCCTTGTCAAAGGCAATTGAAAAGAATAGTTTCTAACATATTATTTTTATTATTATATCATATTAATTAAAACATTGCAAGCAATTTTCAACAATTTATTGCAATTATTTTTTTGATTATCCCAAATCACTAAACCAAGCAAATACAGAAGAACTGATTAGAAAAGACTAATATATTTATAGGGACAGGGACCCCATCCATCCCTTCCTCCGCATACTATCTTTCAAAAAATCTCAATTTACTTATATCTTGCCCTGTGATTAGAATTATCCATGTTGCAATAAATCCATTTTAAATATTAACCATTGATAACTTATTATCAAGTATCTTCAATACTCTTGTCGGATATTGCTATTACTAGAAATTCCCTAACAAGAGGATCGAAGACCCTTGTCAAGCATCTTTGATGCCTTTGTCGGAGAAGTTCAAGTAATAGCAA
>WQSV01000195.1 GCA_009787685.1 Bacillota bacterium | reverse complement strand
AGGAAAAGCAGTTTATATTCTCAAAACAACTCCCGACACAGTGAGAGCAAACATCGCCGCAAAAATGCTTCTCGATTCCCTCTTGTCAATGATTTCTCTCATCGTCACATCTATCATAATATCGCGTTCAAACAATCTTCCCAGTTTAATTGGAGCGCTTATTTTCTTTAGTGTGTTCTTGCTTGCCATCGGTCACATTTGTTGGTCAATTGAAATGGACATAACAAATCCTCAATACCTCAAAATAATCGATGGAGTTCATGAAACCTCAAACTCAAACGAGACAAAAAGTTTGATTATTGCAATAATCATTTCATTCATCATTCCAGCTGTTGCGACTCTTTTGACACTGCAATATGGCTTTGAAAGAATTCACTTTGCATGGCTCACAGTCTTCGGAATATCTCTTGCATTCGTTGCCTTCAGATTCTATTTGCTTGTTCAGAACGTCAAGGTCTATTTCAAAGAAATGTAATGAGCGTTGCGCAAGGAAATTTTTCGGCCATTCTCTCATTGTCGAAAAGCTCCCATTTTGACTCGCGATGCTTACTCCTAATAATAAAAAGTCAAATTTAACCATGCTATGCTAGTTTCTTCACTTTACTCAGAACTGGGAAAAGAACTAACAATTTCATCCTAAGCACACTGGAGACCCTAGCGTGGTGTCAAAAAAAACAAAAAATCAATACTAAGTCTCACTCAGTCTCACTCACAAAAAACAAAAAAGGAGATGCCCAAAGGCAAAAACAGAAAAATGCGAAAATCGGTTTTACTAATTGTTGGAATAGTTTATTTTTTGTCACTGCTGTTCGTGGTGTTTTTTGGGTTGCAACTCTCCGTTATTAATCCTGTTGTTTTGGTTGAAAGTGTTGAATTCACGCGAGTTCGGATTGCTAATCAAGACGGTCTTTCTTTTCTTGACATCTCAACATTTCGAACTCAAGACGAAAACGGCTCTCCTCTGCTTGAAACAAGCCTTATCATCATCTCTGCACGTCCAGACTTGATTTCTGAAACTGAATACGGTCGAGCAGTCATTGCCTATGTCACTTGGGAAGTAAACCCGGATTATGCAACAAACAGAGAGGTCAGACTTTTCCCTGTTGAAAGCGAACACATTATTGTCAACAGATTGTCGGGTCGCATTCTGTTCCTTCTCCGAGAAGGAACAACATCCCCACCGAGTGGACATCGAATAGTTGTCGAAGCAGACGATGGAAGTCCCGCATCTGACACTTTAATTTTTCATTTTATTTAAAAAAATCCCTGTTTTGTGATAAAAGCAAATATGTTTAATGCAATTATCACAAAATAGTTTTACATAGATTAGAAAAAAGAGGCGGTGTGAGTTTTTTTTCACGAAAACAAAATGATTTAGACCCATAATTTATTATGAAAGACGGTGCTAGTGTTCAGCATTAAAAATGTTAACACTAACACCGTCTTTTGTGTCAAGTTGTGGCTCAAGAACAAAGTCTCAAAAAAACTTCACACCAAAAACAGAGTTCTAGAAAGTTTGAAAATTCAAGCAAAAAGACTCTTCACACAAAAACACACACAATCAAAACAAAAGGAGAAAGAAAAAATGAAAAGAAAATTAAAAGGTGGCTTACTTGCAATTGCACTTGCTGTGATTATGTTATTTTTAGCCGCTTGTCCAGTGGATATCCCACCACAACCAAACCCGATTGAAAGCGTGACATTCGTCACTGCCTCACTTCCACCAGATTGGGAGCATGACTCTGAATTTTCCCTCGCGGGAATTCAAGTCAGAGTTGAATTCAACGATGGAAGAGAAAACAATGTTATTGTTCTTAACCACGACGATGAAAGACTGACTTTTGCCCCAGCCGTTATCAACACTAGCGTTGCTGGAAGGCATGAATTGAGAGTCACTTTTACTGAAGGCGATTTTTCAAGAGATGCTATCACTATCATGACCGTTTTGCCTGCCCCTGTTGTTAATCCGGTTTTGAGCATTGCTTTCGTTGATTTTGATTTTGAATTTGAACAATATCAAACCCTTCCTGCAAACCTTTTCCACGGAACTCAAATTAATGTCGTTTTCAGAGATGATGCAAGAGATGACCAACTTATTTCCTACCCTCACGCTGGTCTTGTTTTTACTCACTCAATCAACACTAATATTGCCGGCGCTCACATCGTGACAGCAACATTCACCTATCAAGGTTTTGCAACAACTGCCGCGGGTGCTGTCACTGTTACGACTGACAACACTAATCCAATCGACAGAATTGAGTTTGTTGACCCGCCGACATCTTTTGTTTTGGGCTCAACCTTGGATTTTGCTGGAACTGAAATCACAATTTACTATGTTGACGGCGAATACAGAACAATCACTTTCCCCTACTCTGGAGCTGGAACTCTGACACTAACTGGCGTTGATATCAATGCTGTGGGCTCTCAAATCCTTGTTGCAACATTTGTTTATGAAGGTTTCACAAACTCAACAATCGCTCTTGTCAATGTTGTCAGAGAATGGGCAATCACCTCTTTCACTCTTCCGGGCTTTCTGGTGACCTATAACAGCAACATTTCAAGATACTCCGCTGGTGCAACGGACTATTTCTTGATTGAAAATGCTGGCTACTACATTGGAACAAACAATCCGTTTATTTTCTTCCCGAGTATTACTGAAGTTGACGTTGACACTATGACTCTTCGTCCAATAACTGTTGAAAGCGGATTCTCTCCTCTTGTTCATGTTTATAACTA
>WQSV01000194.1 GCA_009787685.1 Bacillota bacterium | reverse complement strand
TTTCATTTTCAGTCATACCATTTTGCAGTGCCGATTTTTTTCGAAGTTCACTAAACATGGCCGATTCTTCTTCGGTTAAGTCGCTGATGTCTTTATTCAAATTCTTCCATTCAAACATAGCATTGCAATATTGAGTGAAATAAGGTTTTTCTTTTGTTTCCATAACTGTATTATATTACAGTAAAATGTTGTATGTAAAGCGTTTCACAGTGTTTTGCTGTATAATGTTTTTATGGAAAGATTAAAAGAAATAAGAGAAGAAAAAGGGTTTTCTCAAGAGCAAGTTGCAAAAGTGATTGGAATAAGGCAACAAACAATCAGCCAATATGAGAAAGGAATAACAGAACCAGATATTCAAACTCTAAAAAAACTATGTGACTTCTTTGATGTCACATCAGACTACCTTTTGGGATTCAAGGACTACTATTAGAGACATTCAAAAATCTGTGCGCAATTTGATTGACATGCGTATTTGTTTAATGCTATAATATTGTAAATATCTAAAATAAAAAACAAGAGAGGAAAATGATGCTTTACAACAACATCCTTGAAACAGTTGGGCAAACGCCCATCATCTCACTCGACCGCCTTGCAAAAAAACATGGCATTGAGGGAAAGCTTTTTGCAAAGATTGAATATTTCAATCCAAGTCTTTCGAAAAAAGACAGAGTTGCAAAATTCATGATTGAAGAACTTGAAAGAACGGGTCAGTTGAAGCCGGGGCAAACCGTCATTGAAGCAACAAGCGGAAACACTGGCATTGCAGTTGCAACGGCGTGCGCGGTTAAAGGCTATCCATTTGTTGCAGTAATGAGTGCGGGCAACTCAAAAGAACGCGTCGTTCGCCTTGAATGGCTTGGAGCAAAAGTTGAACTAGTTCCACAAGCGCAAGGAGCGAAACAAGGACAAGTCTCTCATGACGACTATCTTCTTGTCGAAAAAAGATTCCTCGAACTTCTCGATGAACTCAAAGCAGTCCCAGTGGGACAATTTGTCAGTGAAAACAACCCAGAAACTCACTACCTCTTCACTGCAACTGAAATATTAAAAGACATTCCCTCTCTTGATGCGTTCTGCGATTTCTTGGGAACAAACGGAACATTTGCTGGAATTTCAAGACGATTCAAAGAAGAGAAACCAAACATCAAATGCATCGCAATTGAGCCGGAAAACAAACGCCATATCATTCAAGGTGGTGGCTATTTCAAAGAAGAGTTCCTCAATTCAGAACACATTGACGAAAAAATCATAGTCTCTGACGATGATGCAATTTTCTGGACAAAAGAACTCGCAACATGCGAGGGAATAACTGGTGGAATTTCATCCGGAGCAAATCTCGCAGCCGCAATAAAATATTTAAAAGCAAACAAAAACAAATCAATCCTGTTTTTGGTCAACGACAATTTCGTTAACTACATGACAAAAAATTAACCAACAAAAAAAGTTTCTGCCCGCAAATAAGGTGGAAACTTTTTTAATCTCTTTGGATTGATTTCTAGCATCTCTGCCACATTGGATTTTCAAAAAAGCCGAAACAGTCAAATGAGTCAAAAAAATTTAAGTTGCGAAAAAAGTATTAGTGCCCCTCAGAAAAACACCAGAAAAATTATCAAAAAATTATGCTAAATTGACGTATAAAATGTTTGTTTGTTGACAATAATTCGTTTTATGAAGAAACAAGAAATCGCAACAAATAATTCAGCAAATAGTTGGTCAATTGAGCAAACGAAAAAATTGTTTGCCCTTGTCCATGAAGCACACGACGAGGAAAAAGGTCTCGTTTGGGCTTTTTCAAAAATGAGTGAAGAGTCTAACCGTTCTGTCAACAGCGTCAGAAACTATTATTATTCGCAATTAAAAATGTTTGAATTGATTCCAAATTTGGCATCAGACCTTGGAATAAGACTTATTTCAAACAAACGCGGAGAGTTTGAACTCTTTTCAGAAAGCGAAATTAAAAACCTCGTTCAAACCATACTCATCAACAAGGCAAAAGGCAAAAGCGTGAGGGCAACAATCGCAGAACTCTCAAAAGGCGATTCAAAACTCGCACTTCGACTTCAAAATAAGTATCGTTCAATGGTGACTCATCACAAAGGAAGAGTCACTCAAATGATGAACGAACTCTCGTCTCGTGGAGTTGTCTTTTTCAATCCCTACACCAAAGAAGTCATGACAAAAGACACAAAAGCCTCAAATCATTCTCGTCTAGCGGACTACATTTCATCTTTAGATGACGGGCAAGTTGACGAATTTTTCGACCTAATGAAAAGAGTATTTGCCTAGCAATTCGTGGCTGTTTTATCAGATTCTGCTTGCATTTGCCGTTAAATGGGTCAAAAAAATAAAAGCTATATTCCAAAAACAAATCAATTCCGAAAGACTATCGCATTAAAAATGTGATAGTCTTTTTTAATTGAAATATAAAAATCAAAACCCGTAGATTAGCGAAAATTAAATTTTTGCAAGATAGTGGCTCAAAACTGGTCACAGGAACAGTGTTATTTTCTTCTGTTAAAATGAACTTAGAATCTTGGTGAAAAAGTTGCATGGAATAATTTTTTTGGCAGGTGTTGACAAAATGGAAAATATGTGCTATGATGAAGGAACAAACTTTTGGTTCATCGACATCCCAATGAACGCAGAAACAAGTCCGTTTATGCTAATGTTGCACATCGGCAGATGTTCATGTTGTGGCGGAAAATATGACTACCAAAACAGAATCTACTCATGGTTCATTGAAAACACTATGTTGTTGCATA
>WQSV01000193.1 GCA_009787685.1 Bacillota bacterium | reverse complement strand
GTTATGTATCCCGAAGACATGGGGGAAATCAAAATTTTAGCATTCCTTCCATTCTTTCACATTTTTGGTTTTGTTAGTGTCCTACTTTGGTATCCTTTCTTTGGAAAAACTGTTGTGTTTTTGGCAAACATTGTTCCAACAACAATTCTTTCAACTTGCCAAAAATTGGGTGTCACTCATATTTATAGCGTGCCGCTATTTTGGAACAGCGTTTATCGACTTGCTCACAAGCGCGCGGCTGAACTAAAAGGGCTTTCTGGTTGGGTTTTGAGAAAAGTTGTTCGTCAATCAACTGACTTTTCAAAAGGTATTAAAGTTGCAAGTGAGAGAGCAGTTCCAAAGTTCCTTATAAAACGCCTTCAAAAGAAACTTCTTGGAGACAAAGTCCGTTTCATGATAAGTGGTGGTGGTTTCATCTCGCCGAAAGTTTTGAGTCTCATCAACGGTTTTGGTTATCCACTTCACAACGGGTTCGGAATGACGGAAGTTGGAATAACTTCTGTCAATATGACAAAAGAAGCTCACATCACTATTGACGGAAACATCGGGCAACCACTTCATGGCATTGAATACAAAATCGACAAAAAAGAAGGTGAAAATTCCGGCACTCTTTTAATCAAGTCGAAACAAGTTTGTTCTGGTTTTATGAAAAATGGCATTCTCACTCCTCATGAGAGCGAATGGTATAACTCAAAAGACCTTGCGACTCAAGACAAAAATGGAAACTACCACATTGTTGGGCGCGCAGACGACATGATTAAAAGCCAGTCGGGTGAAAAAATTGTTCCAGACGAAATTGAGCAATACTTCTTTAACATCACAGGAACAAAAAAGAATTGTGTTGTTCCAAGCGACGAAAAATTGATTCTTCTTATTGAAACGGACGAAGAGATTACTAATTCATTCAAAAATTCAATTAAGGCGGAGTTTGACAAAATCAATCAAGACTTGTCGTTCCACAAACAAATTAGCGAAGCATATGTCACTAATGCCCCATTTGAACTTGCAATCGGATTTAAGGTTCGAAGAGGTGCTGTTAAGCGAGCGTTCTTTGAAGACCAATCAAAATTCCACCTGTTCGCAGGTCACAATAGTGGCTCTGCCGTTCCGCAAGAAATCATTGACGGAGTCAAAAAAACATTCGTTCAAAGCCTTTCGCTTGAAGACGGTCAAGTCGGACTCGACGATGATTTCATCATTAAACTAATGGGTGACAGCATGGCATATTTATCGGTTATTATGGAGCTTGAAGACATGTTCAAAATCAAAATCGAACCAGAAAAATATGGCAAATTGAGAACTCCAATGGACTTTGCGGGGTATATACATTCAAAAAAATAGGATGTAGTGTTTGTGGCTTGAAGTGTGAAATTTGGAGTTATTGTTAAATTAATTTTAGCCTCAACTCAAAACTCCACACTTCAAACTTCACTCTAAACAACAAATGAACTATCTCTTTCTTTGGTTTGTCAAATTAACTGCACTCCCCTTGGCTTTGCTTTATTACAAACTGAGGGTGATTTGCGCTCCAAACAAATTTGGAAAAAGAAAAAAATCAAATCCAAAAGGTCGAACGCTTTTTATTTCAAATCATCTTTCGCTTTATGACCCTGTTCCAATTTATCTTGCATATCCTTTTCGAACGCTCCGTTGCATTGTGTCTCGGCATTTGTTTTGGGTCAACCCTTGGCTAAAACTGTTTTTGCGAATGGTCGGTGCAGTTCCAGCTGAGCGAGGTGAAGATTTGTCGGCAGTTGCAAAGTCTATTGAACTTTTGGAAAAAGAAAAAAATATTCTTTTCTTTCCCGAAGGAAAGTTGTCAACGACTGGTGAAACTCTCCCATTTCAACTTGGAGCTGCTGCAATCGCAGTCAAGACGGACCCAGCAATAGTTCCGATTTTTCATGTTAATAGACGGGGCTGGACAAAACGATCTACCATGGTCATTGGGAAGGAATTCAAACTGTCCGAACATTTTGACCTTGACGAAATCAATGCCGAAAAACTTAGGGAAATCACTGAATTTTTGAGAGAAAGAATTTTGGAGTTAAAAGAACTAATTCCTAAAAAAATTAAAAAATAACTACTATTAAAAATATAAGCGACGACATCCTCGGCGTCCCGTGTGGTATTTTTTTAATTTGGGACGACCCCTATGGGTTTTTTCCCTTTTTAGATGAGTCTATCTCCGAAAACAAGACTGCGAAGTGTCGGGCTTAAAGTAAATGCGACGAAATCACGAGAAGTTAGCCCGAAAAGATTAAAATAATTATGAACAAACTTTTTAAATTTGTGTTAAAAATCACAACTATTCCGGGACTTTTGCCATATTTCAAGTTTCGAATGATTTATGCTCCTCCTCATGATGAGGTGATTGAAGAGGGCAAAAAGAAAAAAAAGCGAAAAAAACCATCGGTTAAAGGCAGAACTATCATTTTGTCGAACCATGTCGCGTGGTATGACCCTGTTATGTTTGATGTTATCTACCCTTTTCGTGAAATTTGGTTTTTGGCGGCGAAGGATATGTTCAGTTCAAAAGGAAGAAACACCCTTTTTAGGTGGCTCGGAATGATACCAACGGACAGATATGGCACGGATATCACAGGTTTCAAGAAAATATTAAAACTACTAAAAGAAGATAAGTGCGTTGCAGTTTTTCCAGAGGGACAAATCAACCCACTAGGATTTTCTGGAGAACTCCAGCCTTTTCATGCTGGAACCGCGGCAATCGCATCAAAAACTGACCCTAATGTCCTTCCAATACTTTTTTATGGAA
>WQSV01000192.1 GCA_009787685.1 Bacillota bacterium | reverse complement strand
CATCATGTTGTCTCGATTGTTGGAGATGGGGCGATGACTGGGGGGATGTCATATGAAGCGTTAAACGATATTGGGGCGAACAAGGAGAGGGTCATTATTATTTTGAATGACAATGAAATGTCAATTTCAAAGAATGTTGGGGCACTTTCAAAACATCTAGCAAGGCTGAGACTATCAAGAAAATACAACAATTCAAAAAGAAGTCTCACGAGATTTTTTTCTCGTATTCCTCTTTTGGGAAGAGCAATAATATTTTCTGCAACAAAAATCAAAAATGGAATAAGAGCGCTGTTTCAAAGAAAACAAGTTTTTGAATTGTTGGGATTGAAATATCTTGGGCCATTTAATGGACATGATGTTTCAACTCTTGTCAAAACTTTGGAAAGAGCGAAAAAGTCGAAAGGGCCAGTCCTTCTTCATGTTGTGACGAAAAAAGGAAAAGGACATGTTGATGCAGAGCAAGATGCAAGAAAGTTTCATGCAGTTTCAAGGTGTGATGGGGAAAGTGCGGAGAGTTTTTCAAAAGTGTGTGGAAAGACTTTGACAAGGCTTGCAAACTCCAACAAGCAAATTGTTGCGATCACAGCGGCAATGAGCGACGGGGTTGGGCTCAACGAATTTGCAATCGCTCACAAGGACAGATTTTTTGATGTCGCAATAGCAGAACAACACGCAACACTGCTTGCTGCGGGACTCGCAAAAGGCGAAATGAAACCGTATTTTTGTGTCTATTCATCGTTTCTTCAAAGGTCATATGACCAGCTTGTTCATGAAGTGTCCCTTAACAGCTTGCCAGTCACGTTATTAATTGACCGAGCTGGAACGCAAGGAGAAGATGGGGTGACTCATCAAGGACTTTATGACTTGTCGTTTTTGATGCATGCCGACAACTTCGCAATTTGTTCGCCAAAAGACGGAAAAGAACTCGAAATGATGATTGAGTTTTCTCAAAATTATTCGGCACCTTTGGCAATAAGATATCCGAGAAACTTCAAAACAAATTATGAGTCCCATGAAAAAATTGAAATTGGCAAATGGGAAGTGGTCAAAGAATGTGAAGAATCAAATAATTTCATCCTTGCAGTCGGAAACAGAATGCTTGACATTGCAAAAGAAATGGAAAATGCGAATGTTATCAATGCGCGATTCATCAAGCCACTAGACGAAGAATTTCTTCAAAAAATCAACAAGCCAGATGTCACAATTCTCACAATGGAAGACAACATCAAGTCGGGAGGATTTGGAGAAAGTGTTCTCAGTTATCTCAATAGTATCGGGCAAAAAGCAAGCATCAAAATAAAAGCATTTGAAACCGCAAACATCGACAATCGTGACATTAAACTATCACTCAAAGAAAACGGTTTTACTTATGAAGAAATTGAAAAGGAAATCAAAAACTAAACACACGAAGACAGAAAGTCACTGTGTGTTTTTTTGATGGAAGAATTATTTTTTTGATTGAAACATAAAATGATTTGTGAAAACTGTTGCTTTTTTGGGAAATCCTAATGTGGGAAAAACTTCGCTGTTTAATCGTTTGACGAAAAGCAGTGAGCATGTTGGTAATTGGCATGGAGTGACGAACAGAGAAAAGACCAAGGAAGTTGTGCTTGAGGGCAAGAAGATGAGCATGACGGACTTGCCCGGATTATATTCACTTTCAATCTATAGCCCAGAAGAAGCGGTGACGAGAGATGCGATTTTGAAAAGAGCGCATGATGTTGTTGTCAATGTTTGCGAAGGTGGAAATATTTTTCGAAATTTCTATTTGACGCTTCAATTGCTTGAAGCGAATACCCCAGTGATTTTGGTCGTCAATATGATTGATGAACTAGAGAAAAGAGGAAAAAGGATTGATGTTAGGAAAATTGAAAATGTTTTGGGTATTCGGGTTGTTTGTGCTAGTGCGAAGTTTAAATCTGGCGTTTCTAACATAGTTTCTGAAATTGAAAAACATGAGAAAAAAGAAGTCGAGAGAAAAAAAATTTTGAAATATTTTCAAGAATTGCCACTTGAAAAAGTGATTTCAATAATTTCAAAAAATGCAAAAAAGCATGGCATTGATGAAGTTTTTTCCGCAATAAAATTAATGGAAAAAGATGAGTTCATTGCCAAAAAATTGCAGCTGTCAAATGGACAACTTTTGAAACTAGAAAGTCTTGGTGACTTGAGTGAAAATGTTGCAATGGCGAGATATTCTTTCATTGACAGAGAACTTGGGGGGGTGATAATCACTTGCAGAGATGACCATTATTTGCCCGAGGCGAAAGGAAGACAAAACGGGTGGACAATGGTCGCCCCTACAAATATTTCCACCCTTGCAGATAACGACAAAGAAGATTTAACGATATCTCCACTCGCCACTTCTAACACCTCACATCCCAAACTCCAACCCCCAAACTCCTCAAAACATCTTTCACTCCTTGACAAAATTATCCTCAATAAGTTTCTGGCTATTCCGATTTTTCTTCTTGTAATGCTTGGAATTTTCTATGTTGTTTTTGGGGTTGTTGGCGGAGGATTGTCGGGTGGGTTGCAATTTTTAATTACTCGATTTCTTTATTTGCCCATTAGAGGGGTGCTTGAAGGCGCGAATGCGCCAAAGTGGGTGGTTGGTTTGATTTGTGATGGGGTTATTTCTGGTGTTGGTGGAGTGTTGGTTTTTCTTCCGCAAATAGCACTATTGTTTTTCTTTTTGGCACTTCTTGAAGACACTGGCTACATGTCTAGAATCGCTTTTTTAATGGATGGAATATTGTCAAAAATCGGATTGAGTGGACGTTCATGCTTCACTCTTTT
>WQSV01000191.1 GCA_009787685.1 Bacillota bacterium | reverse complement strand
AGACTCAAGTGTGACGCTATATTTTGCAGTTCTAAAAGGTGACAACTCTGAGCTTGTTGTTCAAAAGGCGGTTGAGCTTGGTGTTAAAAACATTGTTGTTTTTCATTCTCAATTCACAAACCAAAAAAATATCAACATTGCAAGACTTAATAAAATAAGCGAAAATGCGTCAAAGCAATGTGGAAGGGCGAATCTTGTGAAAGTTGAGTGTCTTGAGTTTTGCGAAGTTTTAGAGCGTTTAAAATCACATGATGAACGTTTTTTCTTTTATGAAAATGAAAAAGAAAACGACATTCGTTCCCAAATTCAAAACAAAAAGACATCAAAAAATTGTGCAATAATAATTGGAAGTGAAGGTGGTTTTTCTCTTGACGAAGTTGAGAAAATTTCATCGCTAGGAATTAAGCCATTATCACTTGGGAAATTGATTTTAAGGGCAGAGACAGCGTCTATAACTGCTGTGTCAATTGTTATGTATGAATTGGGGCACTTGTCACTTTAAGGAAAATTAAAACAAAAATGAAATTTCATATTCACACACTAGGGTGCAAATCCAATCAGGTTGAATCATCTGGGGTTGCAAAACTATTAATTAGTCACGGCTATGAGTTGACTGAATCAACTTATGAAGTCAATTTTTTCATAATAAACACATGTTGTGTCACGCATACTTCAGAGAAAAAATCAAGACAAGCAATTTCAAAATTCTTAAAAGACAGCCCAAGAGCAAAAGTTTTTATTTTTGGCTGTGCTTCAATCAGAGATTCAAGGCAGTTTCAAAGAGAATCAGTTGCTTTGATTTGGGAAACAAAAGACAAAGAAAAATTTGTTGAAAAAATTATGGAGTTAGAGCCTGTTTTTAAAATCAACATTAAAAACAACATTCAAAACAATGAATCGACAAAAACTCGCTCATTCATAAAAATCCAAGATGGTTGTGACAATTTTTGTTCATACTGCATTGTTCCATATGTTCGAGGAAGGGCAGAATCGTGCGATAAAAACACAATCTTGGAAGAAGTTTTCAATGCCGAAAAGACAACTCAAGAAATAATATTAACGGGCATAAATATTTCTGCATTTGGAAAAGACAATAACTCAAGCTTGACAGAGCTAATAAGAGAATTGAAACAATTCAACATTCGAAAGCGTCTTTCCTCACTTGAGTGTGTTGTTGTTGATGAAGAGTTTGTGAGGGTATGTGTAGAGTCGAATGTTTGCGAGCATTTTCATTTGTCACTTCAAAGTGGCTCAGATGCAACTTTGAAAAGAATGAATCGAAATTATTCAATTGAGGGGTTTTCGGAAAAGGTTGCAACAATTCGAAAGTTAATGCCGAATGTGTCAATAACAACGGATGTGATTGTTGGTTTTGGGGGAGAGACAGACAAAGAGTTTCAAGAAACCTATGATATTTGCAAAGCGTTGAAATTTTCCGATATTCACATTTTTCCGTTTTCTTTAAGAAAAGGAACAAAAGCTGAGGAGTTTCCAGATATTCATGATAGCTTAAAAAGAGAAAGAGTAAAAATATTAAGTTCACTCAAAGATCAATTAAGGGGTGAATTTTTAAAAAACAATTTAAACACTCTTCATGAAGTGCTTGTTGAAGAAAAAATCGACGAATTCAATGTTGGATATTCAAGGAACTACATAAAAATATATTCAAACGCAAAAACAAAAGAAATATCAACAATAACTCCTAAAAACCTCTTTAAAGATGGACTTTCCGTGTAGTATGCGTGACATAACATGCGTTGTTAACATAAAATTCATCAAAATACTATTCAAAAACAAAATTAAAATAAATTTAATTTGAACATCAAACTACTTGATTTTAATTCATAAATATGTTATTATGTTAATAATGTTTGAATATAATTAAATGTTCAAAAAAACAATCAAGAAAGAAAGGAGATAGACCTTTTAAAAAGGTTTTTTTTATTAAAATGGTAAAATTTTTTGCTGATTCTAGTTGTGATTTGCATCACACAATTTTGGAAGAGTATGATATCTCAATAATCTACATGCCGTATTTTATTGATGGAGAAGTTGGGCATTATGATCATGGAAAAGATCCTCAAACAATCAAAGACTTTTTTCAAAAAATGCGTGACGGACAAGTTTCAAAAACTCAAGCTTTGAACCCAACTGACTATATTGAATATTGGGAACCCATTTTGAAAGAAGGACATGATGTTTTGTATGTCAGCTTTTCACAAATCACGAGTGCAACTTTTGATATGATGAGAAAAGCGATTGCAGAACTGAAAGAAAAGTATCCAGAGAGAACTATTTCTCATGTTGACACAAAAGGTCTCTCGGGAGTTGCTGGCTACACAGTTTTGGAAGCTGCGAAGCTTTTCAAAGCGGGAGCAAGTGTTCAAGAAGTTATTGATTTTGTTGTTGAGTTCAGAGAAAGAGTCAAGTGTTATATTGCAGTTGCTGACATAGTCTATGCAAAAAGAGGTGGAAGGGTTTCAATTGTTAAAGCGTGGCTTGGAACAATTTTAAATCTTAAACCAATCTTGACAATAAAAGAAGGTCGAGTTGTGACATGTGACAAAGTTAAAGGGCGCAAAAACGCACTTCTCAAAACGCTTGAACTTGCAGAAAAAGATGGCATTGATTTTTCTTTTCCGGTTCTTGTTGCTCATTGTTGCGCATCAAAAGAAGAGGTTGAACTCATGAAAAAGTTGGTTATGGAAAAATTCCCACAAGCAGAAATTAGAGAGGAAATCATTGGCCCAATCATTGGAACTCATACGGGTCCAGACACAATCACTTTTGGATATATTCAAACGAAAA
>WQSV01000190.1 GCA_009787685.1 Bacillota bacterium | reverse complement strand
GTCAAGCATCTTTGATGCCTTTGTCGGAGAAGTTCAAGTAATAGCAATTTCCTTCAAAAGGGCTAAAAGCCCTTGTCAACAGTCTTCGACTGGTTTGTCGGATTCTGCTTGCACTCGCATTCAGCATCAAACGGGTCGAAGACCCCTTGTCAACAGTCTTCGACTGGTTTGTCGGATTCTGCTTGCATTCGCACTCTCCGTCAAGAGGGTCGAAGACCCTTATCAAGTATTTTCAATACTTTTGTGAGAAATTATTTTTGCTAAAAACTCTCCAACAGAATGGTCAAAGACCCCTTGTAAATTCTTTTTGGTAATAATCTTAATCTTCATTATTCACCATTCGCTCTTCATTAATTATGCTAACACTCACTGAACAACAAAAATTCATGAAAGTCGCTCTAGACCTTGCAAAAACCGCCATTTCAAAAAACGAAGTGCCGGTTGCCGCTTTGGTTCTTCACAATGGTGAAATAGTGTCAAGTGCAATCAACATGCGACTGAGCGAAAGTGACCCAACTGCTCATGCAGAAGTGTTAGCTCTTCGTGATGCAGGAAAAAAATTGGGTCGTTGGAACCTTTCGGGATGCGACCTTCTCGTCACGCTTGAGCCGTGTGCAATGTGCGCAGGAGCAATCGTCAATTCACGAATTGATAATGTCTACTATGGAGCATATGACTGTCGCTACGGCTATTGTGGTTCGCTTGGAAATATCGCCACAGATGAGCGCCTCAACCACCGTGCAAACGTTGTTGGTGGAATAATGGAGCTTGAATGCGCTGAAATCTTGAAAAATTTTTTCAAAGCAAGGAGAAAGAGCAAGATGGAGAACTAGGATAAAATTAATCTAATTGCTCTTACATGAGTCATTCAAATTATTAAAATTTTCTTGTGGTATTTTTGAAATATTGTGAATATCAATGATGCAACTTTTTAGGTGAGTCAAAATGAACTCACCTTTTCTTTTTTCAAAGGGTTTGATGTGTTCTGTTCAAAGTCTTTGCAGCTGTCGTTTTCTTTTGTTGCTGTTTTGTGTTTTTTTTTGCATATGCCGTGTCTTAGTGGCTCGAATGAGTAGATATGTTTTCGGTAAAAAGGAAAATAGTGTTCGCATTTTTTTTACAAATTTGTGTTTTCGTAAAATATATTTTACTCCGTCATTATGACGGAGTAAAGCGTTTTTCCTGCTAAATGGAGTAAAAATTTTATGGTAAAATTTGCAGAAAGATTTAAAGAACTAAGGGAAGAGAAGGGGGGTAAACCAAACTCACTTACAAATGAGTTGGGAGTTAATTCAAGAACAATTAGCAGTTATGAGGTCTCGGCAGAAGAGAGCCTAATTTTCAAATGCTAGAGAAGCTACGTGAGTATTTCAATGTAAGCGCAGGCTGTCTTTTGTCGTTCGAAGAAGTTTAACAAAGATGAAACCAATTGGGCTCGCGGTGCTTGCCCCTACATTTGACCTCGCTGCTCTAAAATCGGAAAACATAAATTGTAGGGGGGCTTACTGTTGATGAGGCACATCTAAAACGAGGTTAACACAAAGTTGGAAATCTAGGTGTGCCCCTTGATACAAAAGAGGGGGGCTTTGTCCATAAGGCACACCTAAATGAAGTTAGCACAAAGTTGGAAATCTAGAATTGTCCCTTGGCGCAAAAGAGGGGACATATTAGTTCATAAGGCACACCCAAATGAAGTTAGCAGAAATCAAATAATCTAGGAGAGTTTCTTGACACAAAAGGAGGCGATATTTTATCGCCCGAATGGGAGCCGATAAAAAATGAGCGCTTGAATAATGACTCGACAACTTGCGCGATTCTAACAACACAAATAAACAAAGAGCGAATGTTTTTTGGCATTCGCTCTTTTCTAATTTTAATTTCTAGCCTTAAAATCGTAATCCCTAATTTTCGACTTTTAGCTTCTAGCTAAAATAAGCCTATTCATACAATTTTGAAACAGGACTTCCTGTGTTAATTGCTTGGATTGCTTTTGCAAAAATTGGAGCAACGCTGACTTCAATAAGTTTGCTGAATTTTTTGTCTTTTGGAACAGAAATAGTGTTCAAAGTGAAGACTTTTTCAATCACACTGTTTTGAAGTCTTTCAACTGCAGGGCCCGAAAGAACCGCATGAGTGCAACAAACATAAACCTTTTTTGCTTTTCCAACTTCGAGTAATGCTTTAGCACCATTGCAAATCGTTCCAGCAGTGTCAATCATGTCGTCAACAAGAAGACAAGTTTTTCCTTCAACATTTCCAACAATGTGCATGATTTCAACTTCATTTGCTTTCGGGCGTCGTTTGTCAACAATCGCAAATGGAACATTAAGCATTTCCGCCATTTGTCTGGCTCTTGCAACCGAGCCAACGTCGGGAGAGACGACCATCAAGTTTTTGTCATCCTTGATGAAGTCCATTTTTTCCATTGCTTTTGCAAGAACTGGAATACCCAAAAGGCTGTCAACAGGAATATCAAAAAAACCTTGCAACTGTGGAGCGTGCAAGTCCATAGTAAGTAGTCTTGAAGCACCACTTTTTGTCAAGATGTCCGCAACAAGCTTTGCAGTGATTGGGTCGCGCGCTCGTGCTTTTCTGTCTTGACGTGCATAGCCGAAGTAGGGAACAACCGCAGTGATTCTGTTTGCTGAAGCACGCTTTAATGCGTCATTCATGACAAGAAGCTCCATCAAGTTGTCATTAACAGGCGTAGACATCGATTGAATGACGTAAACGTCCGCGCCACGAACACTCTCGTTGATTTGAACAGAGCATTCGCCATCTGAAAATTGTGAAATTTTCGCTTCACACAGTTTAGCCTTCAACTCTTTTGCAATGCCCTCGGCAAGTTCAAGATTTGAATTTCCAGCTATTAAAATTCTTTTGTTTTCCATA
>WQSV01000189.1 GCA_009787685.1 Bacillota bacterium | reverse complement strand
GTGCGTGACGCTGTCTTCAACTTCACGCCCCGCCATGTCAGTGTTGGTGAAAGCCATTCCATCAACACCTCGAAGATACCTGTTGTAGAACCCTTCTAATCCATTTTGTCCAACATTATCAATATTCGTGAAACCGAGAATTTGACTCAACTGCTCATTTGCTGGATAGTTTCTTCTTGTGCCCGGAGCAAAATAAATTCCCGGAATATTTTTTGCCTGCAACTCTTCGACATCTGCAACTTCAACTTGCCGTCTTATTGTTATTTCACTCACTCTTGTTCCAGATATTTTTTGATAAAGCGTTCTTTGACACATCATTAATGGAACCGCTAACTCACGCGCAACCAGTTCAAAATCTTCAACTGCTCTGGGTCTGACATAAACCGTGAAAACATCTCGATTGTCTGCAAGAACTCTGCCGTTGACATCATATATGTGACCACGAGGTGCGGCGAGTGGCAACTCGCGATACCACTGGTCTGTTGCACGTCTTTGCAACTCTCTCCCATCTATTAGTTGAATACACCCAAGACGTAAAAACAGCACGCAAAAAAGAAAGGTTATTGCCAACATAAAAAACAATAACCTCTTTCGTGTGATAATTAAACTATTTGTTCCGCTACTCATTAAACAATTCTCCAAATTTCCAATCTCTTGTTTGTCTTTTGTAGCGTTTTCTTAGCGCAAAATACTTAACTGCAAAATACGCATTGTTGGTGAATATTAATAATTAATAAGTCGACCTGCATTTTGAATGATGAATTCCGCACTGTGCATTCTACTTGCACCTTGAGAAATGCTTGCAACTATTTCTCCATAATACGGATCGATCGCTCCACCACTTGCACTTGAAATTGCAACAGCAATTCCAATGACAAGAGCCGTGATCACCATGACCGCAATAATATAAATCGCAGCGGTCACTCGAAAACGAGTTTTGTCAGTGTCTTTTTCTTGATAAACTTCCTGCTCGCGCTTCACGCTTTTCGCATAAGCTTGAGTTTTAATTGACGGCATTAGGTCTTGAGACTCTTTTTTCGCCGAATATGGAGCGCTCACACTTTTATAGGTCGGATATTTTCTCTCATGAACTTGCTCTTTTGGCATGGTTGCATTGCGTTTTGAATAAACTAAAGTGCTACGGTCATAATTTGAAAATTCAAACGGAACGCTGTCGGTTTTTTCAACAACTTCTTCAGTGATAAGAAAATCCTTCGCTCTTTCAAATGAGCGAATATTTTCAGATATGCCTCTTCCATAACCTCCATATCTGTCCTCTTCTGTGCGGACTTCTCTGATTCTTGATACCATTTATATGTTCCTTCCTTTGCGTCTATGACGCTTTTCTCTTTTGTTAATTGTTTAATTTTTGAACAACTCTTAAAGTTGCGCTTTTTGCTCTTGTGTTGTTTTTTGTTTCTTCTTCTGTCGCTTTTATTCCTTTCGTTGTTAATATTTTCACTGTCGCTTTGTTTTGACAAACGCAGTATGGTAATCTTTTGTCACAAATACAACTCTCTGCTAGACGTTTAAATTCTTGTTTGATTATTCTGTCTTCAAGCGAATGAAACGACAAGACACAAAAAACCCCTCCAACTTTCAAAACCGACACCATATCTTCAACCAATTTTTTCAACCCTTCAAGCTCTCCGTTGACCTCAATTCTAAGTGCTTGAAAAGTCTTTTTTGCTGGATGTCCTTTAGACAAGTGGGCAGGCACACTATTTGATATGATTTTTGCAAGTTGTCCAGTTGACGAAATAGTTCCGTTCTTTCTCTCTTTTATGATGTTATTAACTATTCGTCTCGCAAACTTTTCTTCTCCGTATTCATAGAGTATTTTCAAAAGCTCACTTTCATCATACTCATTGACAATATCTTCGGCAGACATTTTTCCATGAGGATTCATTCTCATATCCAAAGGCCCATCGTTCATGTAGGAAAATCCTCTTTCTGGTGTATCAATTTGGTGAGATGAAATTCCAAGATCAACAAGAGCGCCATCAAGAAATTCAATCTCCAATCCTTCCAAAACATTAATAATATTTTTAAAGTTATCATGAACCAGAGTAAAATTTCCATCAAATTTTGAAAACAATTCTCTGCAATGCTCAATCGCATTGGTGTCAAGATCAGTCGCAACAAGCCTTGCTCCACCTTTCAAAACTTCATGACTATGCCCGCCTCCTCCCAAAGTGCCGTCAAAAAAAATTTTGTTCGGCACAGGATTCAAAAACGACATAATTTCATCTTTCATTATTGGGACATGATAGTTCATATTTTAAAGTGAAAGGCAAAAAGTGACGCTTTAAAAATCATATTAATTTTTTATTAAAATGATTTCAAAACACACTTTTTCTTTTCTTTTTAGTCCTTATTTGCAACAAGTGCAAATAAGTTGTCATCAAAATCTTCTTCTCCAGCATTTGTGTGCTTGTCCCAAACAGGCTCTGACCAAATTTCAATTTTGTTGTAGACCCCAACAATGACAATGTTTCGGTTTATTTCCCCACTTTCTTTATCTTTAATTTTTGCGTGTTCCAAAAGACTAGCTGGAAGAACCATTCTTCCCTGTTTGTCTTCTTCGGCATAAATTGCAGTTGAAGTGAGCATTCTCAATGTTCGGCTTTTTTCTGAAGGGTCAAAAATACTGATATTTCCAAACTGCTCTTCTAGCATCTTCTTTGCATCTTCTGATTTCAAAACTACCAACGAATTGTTTGGCCCTCGCATAATAAAAGGACTGTCCCCAACAATATCTTTTAATTTTGAGGGAATCCTTATGCGACTTTTTTCGTCTATTTGATGTTGATATTTGCCGAAAAACATTGTTTAAAAAATGATGATTGGTGGTTGGAGTGAATTAATATTCACTCCCCTTCCCAATCAACTCATTTATTATAACACAA
>WQSV01000188.1 GCA_009787685.1 Bacillota bacterium | reverse complement strand
TCGACCATCTTGACGGAGAGTGCAAATATATGCAGAACCCGACAGAACAGTCGAACACTGTTGAAAAGGGCTTTCAGCCCGTCTGTGAGAGATTGCTTTTACAAAAACTTCGCCGACAAAGGCATCGAAGATGCTTGACAAACCCAAAAAATTAGGGTATACTATCATCAATTATGGAACCATCTCATATAGGAATATTAGTCGCACTCGTTGCTTTAATTTTGCTTTCAATATTCTTTTCACTCGCTGAAACGAGTTTTTCAACAGCGAACAAAGTCAGGCTTCGTTCACTTGAAGCCCAAGGGAAAAAAAGAGCAACGAGAGTTTTAAAGGCACTCGACAGGTATGACAGGATTATCTCAACTGTTATTGTCGGAAACAATATTGTCGCAATTGTCGCGTCCTCACTCGGAACTATATTTTTCACCGAGGTTTTGACAATTGACCCGGCAATTAGCATCTTAATCTCAACAATAGTCATAACTTTCTTGATTGTTTCATTTGGCGAAATCATTCCAAAATCAATTGCAAAAGAATATCCCGAAACAATAGCAATGAGTATTCACTCACTTGTTATGTTTTTTTACTACATTTTGCTTCCAATTAGTATGTTTTTTGGAGTCTTGAAGAAACTGACAAGCAAGGTTTTCAGACTCAAAAACGAAACAAAACTCGACGCAGACGAATTGAAAATCTATGTTGACACCGCTGAAAAAGAGGGCGGAATAACTGAGGATGAGGGAAACCTTTTGCGTTCAGCAATTGAATTTGATGACCTTGATGCCTATGACATCATGACTCCAAGAGTCAACGTCATTGCGGTCAGTGAAGATGCAACAAACGAAGAAGTCGCAGAAATTTTCTTCACTCATTCTTATTCAAGAGTCCCAGTCTACTCGGGAACAGTCGACACAATCATCGGAACAATCCATGAAAAAGATTTCATTCGTCATCAAAACGACGAAGGGTTCACTCTCAAAAAAATCATGACATCACCACTCAACATGCCAGCGAACATGAAAATTTCAGTCGCTCTTCGATTAATGCAAAAAGCGAAAAAACTTCTCGCGGTCGTTGTTGATGAGCATGGCGGAACAAGCGGAATAGTGACCATGGAAGATATCATCGAGGAAATCGTTGGTGAAATCTATGATGAACATGACGAAGTCGAAGTTTTGACGAAAAAAGTTGACGATAATGTCTACATAGTCGAAGGAACAGAAAGACTCGAAAATTTCTTTGAACAAATCGGATTTGAAACAAGCGAAGAAATCGACGCAACAACAGTCGGCGGTTTTGTCATTGAAATGACAGAAAAATTTCCAGTGGCAGGAGAAAGGTTCACTTTCAAAAACCTAGAATTCAGAGTCACAAAAGCAACTGTAAAAAGAGTTGTTCAAGTGAAAATAATCGTCAAAGAAGAAGAGGAAGAAGAGAAAGAAGAAGAAAATTAGAATTTAATATTTAGTATTTAATATTGAAAATGAAACAATCACTAGAAAGAAAACTCGACAAATATATAGTCAAAAGACCAAAAAAGTGGGCGCACTGGTTTTTAATAGCCACTGTGTTTTGGCGACTAAAAAGAAAACACAAGCTCACAATTATTCATGGGGTTAACATGAAAAAACAGAAGGAACAGTTCCTTGTTTTGTCGAACCATCCGTCAAGACTTGACCCGTTCTACACTTGTCGAGCGATTCAACCCAGAATGATAAATATGATGGCGAATCGCTACTTTTTCCATTGGAAAATTCCCGGATTCTTGCTCTCACACGTTGGGGCAATTCCAGCAAAACTCTATCAAGCAGATGTTGGTGCCCTGAAAAATTTTTATCGTGCTGTTGACAAGGGTCGAAATGTTGGCATAATGATTGAAGGAATAAACTCTGTCAATGGGGAATATATGGGCATGGCCGCGGGAACAGCAAAGCTTGTCAAAAAAATTGGACTTCCCATCATTTCTCACCGCATTGATGGTGCATTTTTGACAAACGCAAAATGGAGAAAAGGCAAAGTGAGAAAGGGCAAAACGATTTTGACCTCAAAGCTACTCATCTCAAAAGAAGATTTAGCAAAACTGTCAGTCGAAGAAGTTGAAGAAATGCTCAACAAAGAATTCTACTATGACGACTTTAAATGGTCAAGCGAGAACAAAATAGAATGGAGAGGCGGAGATCTTGCGACAAACATTCACTATGCGCTTTACTTTTGTCCAAAATGCAAATCCGAATTTCGTATCAAATCTCATGACAACAAAATCTATTGCACCGATTGTCAAAATGGAGCGAGCATAAACAAGCACTATGAAATTGCCCCATTGAACGAAGGCGATATTGTCCCAGAAAGTATTTCAATGTGGTATAATCTTCAAAGAGAAGAAGTCTTTAATGAATGTGGGGTTGATGATAATTTTGACAACAGCCCCAAACTTGAAAAAGTTCAGTTGTTCATGTGGAACAAAAGCGGAAGAAAGGAAGTTCTTGTCGGTGAAGGGATTTTGACCATGGACAAAGAATTTCTCACCTACACTCCCGAACTAGGGAGAGACCAAGAAATCAAAATTCCACTAAAAAATGTTCCAGCTGTTCCAATTAACTACAACGAAGGTTTCGAAATATTCTATGGCGAACACTACCTTTTCAAATTCAAAGAAAACCCTCTTCATTCAACCAAGTGGGCAATAACAATCGAACAAAACTTCCGTCATGTTCATGGCTTATTAGCCCACAATCATTTTATCAAATAAAACAACTCATATCACCTAAAAAAATATTCTTCGCGTCCAATCAAGGCAAATGTTAACTCTTTCAAATGGAGTTTTGACAAGGGTCTTCGACCCCTCTGTTGGGGCAGCTCCATGTAAAAGTAATCTCCGACAAAAGGATTGAAAATCCTTGACAAGGGCTTTCAGCCCATTTGT
>WQSV01000187.1 GCA_009787685.1 Bacillota bacterium | reverse complement strand
CAATATTTGGATGACCAGTCGGAAGAGGGAAGAAAGAGCTTCAGAGAGCAGCTTTTAACATTAAAGCGTTGGAATAAAGTCTAAATTAAAGTTTGGTTGTTTGAATTTTGGAGCAACATAATCATAACGTTGATTGCCATAAAAACTTTAGTTCGTAATTGGATTGTTGCGACTTTTTGGGAGTGCATTCTGTTTCTTTAATCAAATGCTCCACAAAAGATTATACGTAGTGATTTTGTGATTAGACATAAAAAAGGATAGGCGACACCATGATCAAAAAAAGAGAAGTAAAACCATATATAGAAGTTAAGGCGAAACTAGGGTTTTCAAGTGATGCTTGGGAAAGATTGACTGGACATGTTCGAAATTATTATGAATTGGACGAGTTGTGGCAAGGGGGCAATCCAAATCATAAACATCATAGCAATCTATATTTTAAGAAAAATGGTAAAACGATTTTAACTCTTTGTCTTCGTGAAGGGTTTTTCATTGTTTATGTTGTTTTTGGAAAAGAGGAGAGAGAAAGGTTTGAAGCCACAAGGGGGATGTTTGAAGGGGTGATTTACAATAAATATGATAATGCCGAAATCTATCATGACGGCAAGTGGTTGGCTTTTGATGTTAAAAAAGATGAGAAAAGTGAATCGTTAATTGATGACATATTTCAATTAATCCAAATCAAATTAAAACCGAATCGCACAATTGTTTCAAAAAGCACAATGAGTGGACAACTTGATCTAGGGTTGTCAAAACAAGAAATCACGAATATTTTAAACTAATTAAAGAGGAGCAAGAATAGCAAATACATTATATGAAAACCATGTATCAAATAGAAGATAATAAAAATTTATATCAAGGAATGGGTGTTTTGGTCTATGAACTAAATAATTTGCTTATTGCAGTTAATTTGGCTTTGTATCCGCACCCAAAAAAAATAACAGAACAAGAGCAATTAGAATTTTTGGAAATGTTTGCAAGAACAAATGGTCAGTTCATAAAAAAACAACAGAAAAAGATAGTGGAAAAATTGAATCAAAATATTTATGACAATTTAGACGATATTATATGTTTTAGAAACAAACTTTGCCATTCCTCTTTGCTGACAGATTCTAGTCATTTTCCTAGTCTTGATAAGAATAAAAATTATTTAATCTACATAGATAAAAAAAGCAATGAAATAAAAGCAGAAGAGGTTAGGGTTTTTGAAGAGGAAATTACTAAAATAAGAAACAAAATTGCCACAACGTTTGAAGAAGTTCAAAAAATTTTAATAAATAGTAATAAAGGAGTGAAAAAAAGAGGTGTTAATTTTAAGTAGTTAACACTTTTTTGATTTGTTTTTCATTGTCGAAAAGAGTCTTTTTTGTGTTGAGAAAAATGTGAAAAAGGGGGGTCATTGACTAGACATTTTTGCAGTTTTTGATTATAATTAAAAAACAATGACCAAAACGATTGCTAAAGAAAAAGTATTAAAATTGCACAAGAAAGTAAAAACCTTTATTTTAACTTGTGTTTCAGATNGGGGTTATCCGTTGACAAAAGCGGTGGTGGCGACAAAACATAGGGAGTCGCTTGATGAAATATACTTTTGCACCAACACCTCGTCAAAGTTTGCCCTTGCAGTCATGCAGAATTCAAAAGGTAGTGTCTATTTTTATTCTAGAAAAATTTTTTTATGGAAAGGGTGTTTTTTGAAAGGTGATTTTGAAATAGTTTCCAAGATTGAAACAAAGAAAAAGTTTTGGGATGCAAGATTTAAAAATGCCTATGAAGAAAAATCTTTCACAGACCCAGACTTTTGTGTTTTGAGATTCAAGCCAATTGCAGGAAGATTTTATTCCAATTTCACAATAGAAGACTTTGATATTTAAAAATTTGGTGTTAAAATAACATTCTAACTAATGAAATTCATATCGAAAAAAGAAAATGAGACTTTGCGATTTGCGTTTGAGTTTGCGACCAAACTTAAAGGTGGAGATGTCATTTGTCTTCATGGAGACTTGGGGGCAGGGAAGACAACTTTCACAAAAGGACTTGCAAAGGGACTTGGAGTTGACAGTGGTGTGACGAGTCCAACATTTTCTATTTTGAATGAATATGACGGAAAGCGCTGGAAACTTTATCACATTGACGCCTATCGTTTAAAAGACGCGGAAGAAGCGGTTGCGACAGGATTATGTGATTATATTTTTTCTCTTGATGCTGTTGTTGTCATTGAATGGTTTGAAAATATTTCTCAAATTTTGCCCAAAGAGATGAAGAAAGTCAGCTTAAAGTTTGTCAAAGAAAATGTGAGGGAGATTGAAATTCAAGAATGAAATGCCTTGCAATAAACACGGCTTCTTGCATTTTGCAAGTTGCGGCTATTAATGGCGATAAAGTTGCAGTGAGGACTAATTTGACTCAAAAGAACTTCACTTCGACACTTTTGCCGTATGTTGATGAATGCTTGATTGAGTCGGGTATTTCTTTGAAAGATGTTGATTTTTTTGTTTCATCAATTGGTCCCGGATCATTTACTGGAATAAGAGTTGGACTCGCAACAGTTCGTGGGTTTTCGCAAGCACTAGGTAAAAAAATTATTCCTGTCACCGATTTGGAACTATTGTCATATCATGCTAAAAGCGACAAGCGCCGAAAGGTTTGTGTGTCAGATGCCTCAAATGGTTTTTTCTACATAGGTCAATTTTCAAATGAACAAATTGGAGAAATTGAATGCATCAATGCGGAAAAAATGGAAAGTTTTTTGCAAGGAATTGATGATGAGTTTGTTGTTTGTTTTCACAAAAGTATTGAGGGGAAAGTTATGACTTTTGCGAAAAATGTTCAAAATATCGCTCAAATTTACGTTGTGGGCGATGAATGCGATGCTTTGGTCAATATTGCAAAAGACAAAAATGCACTATCACGACTCATTCACTACTCACTT
>WQSV01000186.1 GCA_009787685.1 Bacillota bacterium | reverse complement strand
CGAAAAGATTATGTTATCGGAAAAAGTCAGCGGTGGTATAATTAAACTTTAAGGTAGGGTTGGAAGTTTAGAAGAAGATGGTTTGCCAAACACAAAATTTGAAGTCTACAGAGATAGGGATTTTACTCATCTTATTCAAGAGGGATGGTATGATTAGGAAAGATTGTTAATGTGGCTTCAGTGTTGAAGATCTTAATGCTGAATACATTAGATTTAGGTTCATAGGAAAATGAGGTATCACTCATATTCAATTTTTAGATTGAGTAAGACAAATTAATTTTGAATGCGAATAGAAACAAATAAACAAAAACACATCAAAATATCTTGGTGTGTTTTTTGCTTTTAAAGTCAATCATAACAAGTTTATAGCTTTTATTTCACAAAATAAGTTAGGTCAATTCTAGGTCAAACGCATAAGAAAATTTTTTCATATTCGCTCAAAACACCCCATTCAACCTTATTCCCCCTTTTTAGCCTCATTTTTTCATCCTACACTTTTTCCGAAAAATATATGTAAAATAATACTTGCAGTAGATGGCAAAAAAAAGAGCGTAATTTTAAGGTTTGTCATTTATCGACGGGCTTTTTTTTGTCGGTTCGCAAGGAAAGTGAAAAATGGCAGAATTAGATTCAAGAGAATTGAAGTTGAGTTTGCAACTACAGTGGCAGAAAAGCAGCAATAGAATTTTGCTTGAATTGTCAGTTGAAGAGATGGAGTGCAAAGATAATTGTGAAAAATTGCGATTGTTCAAAAAATAAATAATATTGGTTGCTTGACGTGTAAATTCAAACCAGCTTTTGAGTGGGTGATGGTCAGCAATAAAGAACTTTAATTAGATTTTTATTATCCTTTCGATTTCTTGACTTAGTGGGGCGCATAAATAAAGAAAACTGCAAGCATTTGCTTACAGTTTTCTTTTTTGGAATGTGGCAATTTCCTACTCTCCCGGTCCGTCGCCAGACAAGTACCATCGGCTCCACAAGGCTTAACTTCCGTGTTCGGTATGAGAACGGGTGGATCCCTTGCGATAACGTCACCACAATGGCACAATAAAGACGCAACGCATCCTTAATGCCTAAATAGAATAACACATTCAAAAGAGTAAGTCAACGATTTTTCACAACTTTTTTAATTCCAATTTATGGGAAATTGTCAAAAAACTTAAATCAAATTATTCGACAATATTTTTCACTATTTCTTGAAAATTTGCAAAAAAATTGGACATAACAAGTGATATAATCAAATCATAGTTTTTAAAAACAAAGGAATGGAAACATGAACTACTTTTTTGGATTTGATGTTTATTTTTATGGGAGAATTAGTTGGATGTTCAATTTGAATCATCTGATGTTGATTTTTGTCGTTGTTGGAATTTTGTGTGCGATGTATTTTGGGCTTCATGCGAAAAGCAAGCGTGGAGTGTTTGTGACCAAGATTACTCTTGCAGTGCTTATGTTTGTCCTTGAGACGGGGCGAATTTCTTGGAATTTGGCTCATCATTTTCACTCGAATGAATATGCAACGTTTGCCAATTTTGATTGGTGGTGGAGAATATCTTTTTCAATGTGTGCTATCATGAAGTGGTTCTCAATTGCAACTTTGCTTTTGAGTGCATTTTTGAGAAAAGACAACAGAGCAGTGACTGTTATGAAAAACATAATGTTTGGATGCGCTCTCGTTGGTGCGGCACTTGCATTTGTTTATCCCGACATGATTTCAACATCAAGAAGCTTATTGCATTTCATCAGTGTTCAAACAATAATTAGTCATTTCTTGCTGATTTTTGTTCCGCTCTATTTTATCAAAATCGGTGAATTGAAAGTTGAAATCAAAAACATGTGGATGGTTCTTTTGGGCTATGTCTACATCGGTTCAGTCGCAATGAGTGCTGCTCAAATCGCAGGAAGACCATTCTCGTTCATGCTCAATCAACCTCTACTTGAAAGTATTGGATTGAACATTGGATTTCCATGGCATATTATGATAACCTTTGGCGTAGTTTTTTCAATTTCAACAGCGATTTATGGTGGATTTGAAATTGCAAGACTTATTAAAAAAAGAAAGGAAAAGGAGAAGAGAGCAGGCAAAGTCAAAGAATGGCTCAAAGGACTATTAAAACCTCCAGTAATATTGAAAGTATTGACATTTGCAATTGCGTTGGCACTGTTTTTCACAATACCACTAACATTTGAAAACTTTCCAGTTCTCAGCTGGGTTGGACTCGTTTGCCTTGCCCCAATCCTTTTCAGTGCTTGTGGAGTTCTTATCAGCGACTTTTTGCAACAAAAAGAAGCCAAAAAAAAACATCGTGAAATCCAGATTCAAGAAAGACTATCTCGCATTTAACGAGACAGTCTTTTGTTAATTAAAAACTTTATGATAAAAAGAGTTGGAAGAAACGAAGACGGAGAAAATAGCACAGGCTTGTCAAACCTCGGATTGATTAGGTTGCCCGAACAAATAAAAGACAAAGTCGATTGTTTGCCATTTGCACTATGCCCTCATCCAAACATTCCATATCAATTTGCAAACGTGTCTACTGAAGATGTTTTGATATTTACTTCAACAGTTGCAACATTTGACACGACTCTTGTTGAAAGGATTTGCTCAAAATTAGATTTTTCAAATTAAGTTTTTGGATTTTCAAAACTCAAAAAGGCTGTTCACAATGAATAGCCTTTTTGAGTGGTTTGATTGATTAGTTCAGACAATAAATTTGCATTAGCATTTTGAATTGTGTTTTGACTATTGGTGGTCACCGATTCGGTTTACCTTCATTTTAAAAACGGAGTATTTTGAAATTGGTGAGTTTGAATGTTGTCCATCAGTTGTCTTTCCGATGAAATGTTCTCCGAAAAGTTCGTTGACTGTTGAAGAGAGGGAAATTTGAGGAAGTCTTCCGACTCTTTTTCCGTTTTCCCATAAATAT
>WQSV01000185.1 GCA_009787685.1 Bacillota bacterium | reverse complement strand
AGATTGCTATTACTAGAACTTCTCCGACAGAGGCATAAAAGATGCTTCACAAGGGTCTTCGACCTGTTTGACGTTGAATGCGAATTCAAGTAGAACCCGACGAACCAGTCGAAGACTGTTGACAAAATGTCAATCTTTTGTGTGTGTTTGTTTTTTCAATCCAAAATAAAAAAGCTATTTGACTAAATTTTACATTAAGAAAATCATGCTTTGCGTTACCGTGTTAAAAAAAGTGAAAAAATTTTTCAAAAAAAGTTTAAAAAGTATACTCAAACGCTTGACGGTAAGTGTTAGATAATATATACTATTGATATTAATTATCAATAAGTAATAAATACTATTTTAATAAAAAATTGAAAATGTTCTAAAAAAATCACTGGGTGGCGACCTTAACCGCTAGGAGAATTAAACAATGAATAACAACATAGCACGCTCAATCATGACAGTAGACTTCCAATATGCTCATCGCTTTATGAACTGGGACAGAGAAGCAAAGCACCTTCACGGACATTCTGGACTATTGACCGTTGAATTAGAAAACACGGTTGACCCTGCGACAGGTTTTGCCTTTCCTTGCAAGGAAGCACAAAAAGTAGCATGGTCAGAGGTTTTGGATAACTTTCACCATGCAACACTTTATCAAGAAGGTGACCCACTTTTGCCAGTAATGCTTGATGCTTATAAAGCGAATGGTATTATTAATGACCCTAAGTTTTGTGTGCCACTAAAAAAATTAGATCATGCACTTGTCTGGTCTTATCCAGAGTATAGAATTGTGGTGACAAAAAAAGTGTCTACTTGCGAAAATCTTTGTGAGATATTCTATGAACTTTTAAAAGACAAAATGCCTATTAAAAAAATCACTTTTCGCTCTTCACTTATGAATGCAGCAACGATGGAGTTTTAATAATAACACAAAAAGACAAAAGCTTGCCACGGAATAGTCGCAAGCTTTTTTATTGGAATTTTTGATGTCAAAGATATTGAAAGCATAATATTGCAGTAAACGCAAAATTCAGCATTATTATCAAAAAAAAGACTGATGAATATCAGTCTTTTTTTGGTAGGTTTGAGTGGACTCGAACCACCGACCCCCACCTTATCAGGGTGGTGCTCTAACCGCCTGAGCTACAAACCTTTGTTGCGATTTAATTTATTTTTTGAAAAAAGTGTTCTTATTTTAAAAAAAGTCTTGAAGACTTTTCTAAAAAGGTGGTGGAGGATAACGGATTCGAACCGTTGACCCCCTGCTTGCAAAGCAGGTGCTCTACCAACTGAGCTAATCCCCCAAGCGAGAACTTATATATATTAACACAAAGAAACAATAAAATCAACCAAAAAAACACCCCAAAATAAAAAAAATTTGAAAATTTGATATTTTTTTTCGAATTACTATATTTTATTTTATTGCAATAAGTTGACTTTGTTTTGGTATTGTGTTAAAATGGAACTAAAGATTATGTTAAAGATTAATAATTTGAGAAAAAGCTACAGCAAAAGTGGAGTTTATGCTCTTGACGGGGTCAGCCT
This sequence comes from Bacillota bacterium, assembly GCA_009787685.1. Lineage (GTDB taxonomy): Bacteria > Bacillota > Clostridia > Christensenellales > Pumilibacteraceae > WRAY01. The sequence goes on along the minus strand of WQSV01000185.1, from coordinate 1,400 downwards.
TGAATTGAAAGAGGGTGAGATTTTCGGGTTTCTTGGACCAAATGGGGCGGGGAAGACGACAGCAATAAAAATTCTTTCGGGTATTTTGCCGTTTGAAGAAGGAAGTGTTAGCGTTTGTGGACACGACATAAAAACTCATGCGCTACTTGCAAAGCAAAACATTGGCTATGTCAGTGACACTCACATTGTCTATGACAAGTTGACCGGACGTGAATATGTCGACTTTCTTGCAGATATCTATAATGTTCCGCTTTCCGAAAGAAAAGAAAGAGCGGAAAAAATGTTATCTCTTTTTGAGTTGACTGAAAACTTTAACTCGCCAATCAAAACATACTCTCACGGAATGAAGCAAAAAATTGCCGTTATTGGCGCGCTTATTCATAACCCGAAACTGTGGGTTTTGGATGAACCGTTAACAGGTCTTGACCCAAAGAGTGCGTTCAACATGAAAGAACTAATGCGCGAACACGCTTCTCGCGGAAACACAGTTTTTTTCTCGACCCATATCTTGGAAGTTGCTGAAAAACTATGTGACCGAATTGGAATCATTGTCAAAGGAAAAATAGCAAAAGTTGGATGCGTTGAAGAAATAACAGCCAACTACAAAGACAAATCACTTGAAGAAATCTTCTTGTCGGTTGCAACTTAAGGAGAGATGATTTTATGGAAACACATTGGATAATCATAATAGTTTTAGGTTCAATTGTGATAGTTGTTGGCGGTATTGTTATATGTTTTTTTGCAAGATTTCACAACAGACTTGGAAAAATTGAGAAGGGCATGAGCCAAAAAGAGGTCGTAGAATTAATAGGTCACCCAGATGATATCACGAAGGCTGTTGACGGCGTTGAGACCTATATTTGGAAAAAGCAATATGTGAGAGGCTTTCCGAGTGTCTACACTGTTGTTTTCAAAGACAAAAAAGTAGTATCAAAATGTAGTGACTAAAAAATTTTAAAACAGGAACATATTAATCTAATCAAATTATGAAGAACTATTTAGCGGTTTTAAAAATTCTTATTAGGAACAATTATTTTCCGACAAAGGAAAAAGGGCAAAAGAGCGACAAGGGGAGGATTGCTCTTGTTGTTTCGCTTGCAGTTTTGGTTGTGGTTTTTGCTCCAATCTTGATTGTTGGAGTTTTCTTTTCTGCTCCAGTTGTTTATGATTTGGGGCTTGCTAATGAATTTATTGTTGTTATTCTTGCCATTGCCTCGCTACTCGTTCTTTTCTTTGGGGTTGTTGCGATGCTTGGATATCTTTATTTTTCGCGTGACACCGAATTTTTTCTTTCCTTGCCAATAAAACCAAGCACGATTTTCATGGCAAAGTTCACAATAATTTATGTCACTGAACTTGTTATCGCCGCTTTAATTTTGTTTCCAACTCTTATCACATTT
>WQSV01000184.1 GCA_009787685.1 Bacillota bacterium | reverse complement strand
ATAACAACAATGAATACCTCAAAACTGTCCTCAAAGCAGCAAAATGTGAAGAATTGTTTTTTAGCGATAGTGTTGCAAAAAGTGCTTTTTTGAAAAATATTGAATATGCAACCTTTTCAAAAAAAGAAGCAATATTCACTAATTACAAAGAGAGTGAACTAATCAATTTGGTTGATGAAAAGTATTCAATCCTCGTTGTCGCTGGTTCAAAAAAAAGCTTTGATGAAGCAAAAATCAAGCTGGGAAAAAAAGTCCTTTTGAACGAGTTTATGTTGTTGGGAACAAAAAACAACCACACTCGTCTTGTTTGCTCGCCACTTTTTGATGACGATAACTTGATTTTGCCGTTTTTCAAAAAAATTATATTCCTTGACACACCGCCAAAAGGAACAGTTCAATTTTTGAATTTTCAAACTTCTGCAACAATCTACATGCCAGAAAATGAGACAAGTGTTGATTTTAATGGGATTAAAACTGACAGGGAGGTTTTGAAAAAGTATTTTGAAGCAATTAAAAAATTCAACGGACAAAAAGCAGTGAATATATTTTCTTTCTTTAGGCTCTTGTCAAAACAATTTCCAGATCTAAATCTTAATCAATTTTTGGCAAGTTTCTTCATTTTTGAAGAACTCGGATTCATCGAAAGGGAAAAACCATTCGAAGTAAAAATCAATCAAGGGACAAAAGCAAGCCTAAGCTCTTCAATAATTTTTAACTATATCAACGACTCCCAATAAAAAATAATGAAAACAGAATTTTTAAAAAAATGTTCGCAGTTCTATAAAGGTGAACAATATAAAAAAATCGAAACGGTGTTTGATATTGCATTCGATTATCACGTAAGTGGTCCTCCAAGACTCTCTGGCGAGCCTTATATTGTCCATCCAATTGCAGTCGCATCAATATTGATTGATCTCGGACTCGACTATTCAAGCATTGCAGCAGCTCTTCTTCATGATGTTCTTGAAGACACCCCTGCAACGGAAGAAACTCTTAAAGAGCTTGTCGGAGAAGAAATCACCGCACTTGTTATGGGTGTGACCAAACTCGACGGAATAACATTCACTTCAAAAGTCGAAGAGCAGGCAGAAAATTTTGGTAAAATGTTTGTCGCAATGGCAAAGGACATCAGAGTTGTCCTAATTAAAATTGCCGACAGACTACACAACATGCAAACTCTTAAATATCTCTCTGAAGAAAAAAGAAAAGTGCTTGCTCAAGAAACCCTCGACATCTATGTTCCTCTTGCTTCTCGACTTGGATTGTCCTATATTAAAAGTGAACTGGAAGACCTCGCACTCAAATTTTTGCGTCCAGATGTTTATGATGAGTTGACAAAAGAGATTGCGATGCACCGTGAGGAAAGGCAAAGTCAAGTTGATGCAATTTCAATTGAACTCAGAAAAATTCTCAATGAACTCGGCATCAAGGGCGAAATTAGTGGTCGTCCCAAACATTTTTTCAGTATCTACAAAAAAATAATTAAGCAAAACAAAACAGTTGAAGAAATCTATGATTTGACCGCAATGCGTGTCATTGTTCAAACGACAGACGATTGCTATGCGGTTCTTGGGAAAATCCACTCTCGCTGGAAACCGCTCCCGGGGCGAGTCAAAGATTTTATTGCTGTTCCAAAACCAAACAACTATCAATCTCTTCACACAACAGTAATGCCGGGAAAGCTTCTTGAGCGTCCTTTTGAAATTCAAATAAGAACAGCCGAAATGCACAAAATCGCCGAGTTCGGTGTCGCCGCTCATTGGAAATACAAAGAGAACAAAAAGAAAGAAGTCAGCAAAAAAGACACTGTCTATGAAGAAAAACTTCAATGGCTTCGCGGAGTTTTGAGCGACACAGAAGGATTTTCAAGTTCAAAAGAATTCTATGAAAGCTTCAAGTTCGACCTTGCTCCAGACCAAGTTTTTATCTTCACTCCACGTGGAGACGTCAAAATTCTGCCAGAAGGTTCAACTCCAATCGACTTTGCCTATAGCGTCCACAGTGAGGTTGGAAATAAATGCACTGGTGCAAAAATAAACTCAAAAATGGTTCCGCTTTCGACAAAGTTGAAGACTGGGGACTATGTTGAAATTTTGACATCTGCAACATCAAAAGGGCCGTCAAGAGATTGGCTCAAAGTTGTTAAAACGACTGGTGCGAAATCAAAAATTAACCTCTTTTTCAAAAAAACGATGAAAGAGGAACACATCAAACTGGGCAAAAGCATGTTTGAAGAAGACGCAAAAAGAAAAGGTTTTTCAGCGTCAGACCTCTTAAAGCCAAAATGGCTTGAGGAAATCAAAAAACGCTACGCTCTTTCTTCACTTGAAGACATGTTTGCCCTAATTGGATTTGGAGAGCTTTCGACTGGCAAAATATTGCCGAAACTAATCGNGGAATTAAACAAAGAAAGAAAAATCGAAACAGCTTCTAGTAAGGCAATAGCAGAGCCAAAAAACACAGGTGTTGGAGGGGTCATAATCGCCGGCTATGACGACATTTTGATTCGACTTGGAAGATGTTGCACTCCAGTTCCGGGGGACGAAATTATTGGTTTTGTTTCACGCGGAAGAGGTGTTGCCGTCCATAGAAAAACTTGTCCAAATGCAATCAATGCTGAGCAGTTTAGACTTATTGAAGCAAAATGGGCGAGAGAGCCGAGTGAAGCTTTTGTTGTGACACTTTGTGTTGAAACGAAAAACAGCGAAGGTGTTATTGCGAAAATTGCATCATTACTCTATGAGTTGAAGCTCTCAATAACTAACATGGAAGCAAAAGTTCTCAAAAATCAAACGGGACAAATTAAGTTTTCAATTTGGGTCAAAAGCACCAAACAAATTGACCTAGTCATCAAAAAAATCAAACAACAAAGCGACATAGAAAAAATCTATCGAGTCTAAAAAGCTGATGTTTTATTGCAACAAAGAAGAA
>WQSV01000183.1 GCA_009787685.1 Bacillota bacterium | reverse complement strand
TTATTTTCCATTTTCATTCACATTTTTAAATTTTGAAAAATTACTAAAAAAAGAATTTATGCTCAATATCATCTCAACGCCAATCGGCAATTTATCAGAACTTTCGCCACGCGCTGTTGAAATTCTAAACAGCGTTGATTTTGTTTATTGTGAGGACACCCGTCACAGCATAGTTCTTCTCAATCATCATGGAATAAAAGCAAAACTTGTTTCTTATCAAAGATTCAACGAAAGAGAAAGAGTGCAAGAAATAGTCGAAAAATTGAAAGAGGGCAAAACGCTCGCCTTAATCAGTGACGCGGGAACTCCTCTCATATCCGACCCCGGAAATATTCTTGTTGAAGAACTTGTCAAAAATGACTTGCCTTTTACCCATATTAGTGGAGCATGCGCGCTCGTTAGTGCGCTCGTTCTCTCGGGTCTCAATATTCAAAAATTCTATTTCGCAGGCTTCCTTCCTGAAAAACAAAAAGACAAAAACGAACTAATAGAAGAGGTCAAGAATCTCAAATCAACGTTAGTTTTCTATGTTGCAGTTCATGACATTGAAAGGACACTAACATATTTTCACGAAAAGCTAGGTTCTCGCAAATTCGCTCTTTCTCGAGAGTTGACCAAAAAATTCGAAGAAGTCATTCGCGGAACACTCGGACAAGACATCCTAATAACAAAAAAAGGTGAGTTCGTTCTCGTCATTGAAGGAAAAATCGAGAGTGAAAACGTAGACAAGACAATTGAAGAACTCTATCAAAAATTTGTTGACGACGGAATGGATAAAAAATTAGCCATGAAAGAAGTCGCAAAAGTGAAAGGGGTTTCAAAAAGCGAAGTTTATAGGGCAGTTCACAATGAATGATAAATTAATTTAAAACAGTTGACATCCATTGTGCATCAAAAAAAGTTTTCACTCACGACTTAAAAGCTTTTTTTGCCAAAAATGTTCTCACTATTTGACAAGGGCTTTCAGCCCATTGTGAGAGATTGCTATTACGAGAACTTCTCCGACAGGGACATCAAAGATGCTTGACAAGGGTCTTCGACCCTCTTGACGGAGAGTGCGAATACAAGCAGAACCAGACAAAGCAGTCGAAGACTGTTGACAAGGGTCTTCGACCCTCTTGACGGAGAGTGCGAATACAAGCAGAACCCAACAAACCAGTCGAAGACTCTTGTTAAAAAGCCTAACTTTGTTTTCATATCCCCTTTACTCGTGTATTTTTAAATATCAATGCCGTTTTAGTGACAAGTTGTGGTGGACGGAAATAGCTGAAAACTTGAAAACTCAACAAAAATCACTTGACAATTCTATCAAGCTTGGGCATACTAACCACTATGGAAAAACTAACAAGCGAAAAATACACAGTCAAATGGACTCACAAAATTGACTCTGAAAAAATGGACACTTTTGAATTCAAGGCGGACAAAATTTTCAACCTTGCTGAAATTCTTGAGCCAGAAGTTTTTGAAGACACTCCGTCAAGAATCCTCATGAATATCTCAATCGAGGGACAAAAAGAAAAAACCTATGAAATCATTGGCGATGGAGAAAGAGCAGAAGCAACACTCTTTGAAGACAATGTGACATTTTTAATAGGAAGAAGTCTCGTTACTATCAATCTATTATCCGACGAAGTCGAAGGAAAGGCAAGGTTAGGCGGGCTAAGAACAGGCGGGCACACTTGCAGTGGTTGTGGCGGTTGCGGTGGAAAATAATTGCCAAGGGGTCTTCGACCCGTTTGGTGCTGGATGCGAGTGCAAGCAGAACCCGACAAACCAGTCGAAGACTGTTGATAAGGGTCTTCGACCCGTTTGACGTTGAATGCGAATGCAAGCATAACCCGACAAAACAGTTGAAAAATGTTGATAATGGCTTTAGCCCCTCTGTTGGAGAGTTTTTAGTAAAAGAAATTTCTCATAAAAGCATCTTAGATGCTTGACAAGGGTCTTCGACCCTCTTGACGGAGAGTGCGAATACAAGCAGAACTCGACAAACCAGTCGAAGACTGTTGACAACTGATTACAATTTAATGCAAAAGTCAGATTCAAGTTGCAAATTGTCAGTCGCAAATTGTAAATTTTAACCTAGCAATTGGATTTAAGGAAAGGGCATTCATTTTGAGAACGGCGTTAGGTGTGAATGGGCTGGAGACTGCTCGTGCGCAATCTAAAGATATTGGCTCAAATCTCGCTCCATGACTATTCACAGACCAAGAGACAATTTAATCGTTCAACCAACTAGCAGTATATTTTTACGCTATTGCAAAAAACCACCTAATTTTATTTGACACCATTTTTAAACTGTGCTAATATATTATTATAATAATCCCACTCCATGCGTGGCGTCATGGCCAAGTGGTAAGGCAGAGGCCTGCAAAGCCTTTACCCCCGGTTCAAATCCGGGTGACGCCTCCAACAAAAAAACTCGACAAAAGTTTGTCGAGTTTTTTTATGCAGAGAGCATTTTGGCTGGTTCGCAAGGACAAAAATGCGACAATGGTAAAGGGTGTAACTTCCCAAACTTTAGTGCAAAAGTCGTCTAGAGGCAACAGAAGGGGAATTTATCTCTCAGCTTAAATACCTTTTATTTTTTTAATGCCATTCAATTTGATTGCGTTTTTTGTCAATTAGTGCTATGATTTAATTCATGAACAAACTTTTAAGAAATGTTGCGATTATTGCACACGTAGACCATGGAAAAACAACACTTGTTGACAATATGCTCAAGCAAGGTGGTGTCTTTCGTGACAACCAAACCGTTGTAGATCGAGTCATGGATAACAATGATATTGAGCGTGAACGTGGAATAACAATACTCGCAAAGAACACTTCAGCAAAATATGGCGATTGCAAAATCAACATTATCGACACCCCCGGTCATGCGGACTTTGGCGGTGAAGTTGAGCGCGTTTTGAAAATGGTTAATGGCGTTATTTTGGTAATTGATGCGTTTGAAGGAACAATGCCCCAAACGAGATTTGTCCTTTCAAAAGCTCTTGAACTCAATCTGAAAGTCATTATTGTTATTAACAAAATTGACCGCCCAGACGCAAGACTCAACGAAGTTGGAGATGAAGCCTTAGAGCTGTTGCTGGAACTAAATGCAACAAGCG
>WQSV01000182.1 GCA_009787685.1 Bacillota bacterium | reverse complement strand
CCGCCACCACCAAGACCGTGTCCAGTGCCACCGCCGTGTCCGCCATGCCCACCACCAAGACCATGTCCGCCTCCGCCATGTCCGCCCCCACAACCGCGCCCATGTCCACCGCCATGGCCAATACCAAGAAGGCGCTCATGCAATCATGAGCTGGAATGTTGTCAATGTGAAAGGTGTCACAGCCTTTAGAAAATCAAGTTGATGATCGCAAAAAGAAAAAGGCACGAGTGATAAAAAGTTCGTGCCTTTGTTGTGTTCGTTGATAAGGTAATTTTATTCATGGAAATAAAGATTTTGAAAGAGCAATTGCATAGGGGGACGTATTTTTTTTATAATGCACATCCAAATTAAGTTGGCAGAAAGCAGATAATTTAGGGATGTCTTTTGTCGCAAAATGGGGCGCTGTTTTCTGCATACTCCAGATACAAGTTAATATATAATTTTTACTCCCTAATTTTGAGAATAGTGGCCTGCATTAGTTTATTTGAATCAATTCATTGTCAAGCATATCACAACTTGTCAAATAGTATTCAATGCCATTTTTTTCATGAAAGAGGGGTCTTTTTGATTTTCCATGAAGATGCCCATAGACAACTTTTTGAACATCATATTTTTCAAAAAGTTCGGTGAAAGGAGAGGGGTGCATCCGAGTGTTATATGGTGGATAATGAATCATTGCGACTGTGAGGTCGCCAGTTTTTTTTATTTTTTGCATATGCTCTAGTGACATTTCCATTCGAATGAGTTCGCGGTCATAAATTTTTTTGTCGTCTTCGGCGAATTCTTTTTCTGGAGTTTGCCAACCGCGTGAGCCAGCAATAGTGACATTTCCAATTCTCATCGCATCGTTTTGAAGGGCATATGTTTCAAAGGGAAGGGCATTTCTAACATTGCTGATTGACTTCCACCAAAAGCCATCGTGGTTGCCTCTGATGATGATCTTTTTGCCCTTGAATTTTTTCAAGAACTCTATGTCGGGCTTTGCTTCTTCAAGTGTCATGCCCCAACTAAGGTCTCCAGCGAGCAACACTAAATCATCGTCGCCCACTTTGTCTTCCCATGAACGCTCGATTTTTTCCAAGTATCCGTGCCAATTTCCTCCAAAAATATCCATGGGTTTATTGGAAGCAATCGACAAATGAAGGTCACTGATTGCAAAAATTTTCATATTATCTTTTTCCGTGTTTAGATGTCAAATTGGAGTCAACTATCATGGTGCAAGATGCGTTTGATGCAATTGCTTGGCCTTCTCCAACAACTCCAAGTCCTTCCGTTGTTGTGCATGAAATGCTCACTTGTTCTGGCATAATTTCGAGGGTTGATGCAATGGTTTGACGCATCTTGTCAACGAATGGAGCAAGCAAGGGGGCTTGTGCGATTATGACTGACGATATGTTTGAGATTTTGCATTGCTTTTGGGTGATCAGCTGATGAACTTGTTTCAAGAGATAAAGACTTGAAATGTCTTTGTTTCTTGGGTCTTTGTCAGAAAAAAGCTGTCCGATATCTGGCATTGAAGCGGCTGATAGAATTGCATCCATAATTGCATGCAGAACAACATCCGCGTCAGAATGTCCAAGGAGCCCCTTGTCATAAGGAATGAGAACACCGCCTAAAAATAATCGCCTGTTTGGGACAAGCCTGTGAACATCATAGCCAACACCAACACGAACGTTTGAAACGGCTGGAACAAAAAGGTCTGATGCATGGGTGACCTTTATGTTTGAGGGCTCTCCGCCAATAATATGAGCAGAGTAGCCAGCTTTTTCAAAAACTTCACTATCATCTGTGAAGTTGCCTTTAACTTTGTCATAGGCATCTTGAAGCTTAGCAAAATCAAATGCTTGAGGAGTTTGAATATTGTAAAGACCGCTCCTTGAAAGTGTTCGAATGACTTTATTTGTTTTGATAAATTTTATTGTGTCAACTGTTGGAACTGCTGTGACACCACTTCCAAATTCAATAGCACTCAAAACGCTTTCGTCAATTGTTTCAGTCTTGACATAAGGACGAGCCCCATCGTGAATAACGACAATATCACAAAAACCTAGTTCGCTCAATCCGCGTCTGACTGATTCGGTTCTTGAACTTCCTCCAAAGCAATATGAAACATTGGAATAAAGGTTGACGATTCTTTGGATTTCAGTCTCATCCATGGGATTGATGACCAAAACAATTGATCCAACAAGGCTTCTTTGAAACCTGTCGATAGTCATTTCCAAGATTGATTTTTTACCAACTTGATATAGTAGTTTGTTGTAGTGCATGCCAGCACGTGTGCCTTTTCCAGCACAAACAATCAATGCACATATGCTCAAATTTTTTGCTTTTTGTCTGCTCATTATTTTTTGGTCCGTCCTTAATTCGTTGAGTGGAGTTATTCACTGATAACTTCGTAAAGTTCTGTTGCAACGTCTTTGTTCGCTTTTTCGTCGAGTTTCAAAACACGAAAACTAGCATCACCTTTTCCAAATTCAATTTTGATAACATCGCCAATTTTAAGTCGATAAGCGGGTTTCGCCGTCTTTCCATTGACAAAAATTTTATTGCCACTGCATGCGTCCGCAGCGACAGAACGCCTTTTTAATATCCTTGAAACTTTTAAAAATTTGTCGATTCTCATTATTATCTTTTATTATACACCATATTTGTCGAAAAGTCCATGTTTTGAACATACTTTTTGGTATCTTTTTGAGTTGACATCTAGGTTATTTTGTGATAATATTAAAAAGGAATGAAAAAGTTGTATGATATCATAATAAATCCAGTTTCAGGAAAAGGAAAAGGAAAGAAAGCGTTGTCTAGTGTTTTGAAATTTTTGAATGCTAATGATGTTGATCACAAAATATATTTGACCACAAAAAGAGGGGATGCGGAAAAATTTGCCAAAGAATTGACAAGCGGAGAAGAGGAGAGAAATATTGTTGCAATCGGTGGAGACGGAACATTTTCAGAGGTTCTGGATGGCATTGTCAACTTTGAAAAAACGATGCTTGGTTTCATCATGAGTGGAACAGGAAATGACTTCGGCTCTCATCTTAAACTCAACAAAGACCCAGAAAGGGCGTTTAAAGACATTCTAGGGGGATGGGTCGAATATGTCGACTTCATTCAAC
>WQSV01000181.1 GCA_009787685.1 Bacillota bacterium | reverse complement strand
GGTGCCGCTCCTGTTGTTGCAAGTATTGCCAAAGAAATGGGTAAACTAACTGTGGCGGTCGTCACAAAACCTTTCTTGTTTGAAGGTCGTATTCGTTCAGACCATGCGGAAACGGGAATCGAAAACCTCAAAAAGGTTGTCGACACGATTGTTGTTATTCCGAATGAAAAACTTATGCAAATTGCGTCAGACTTGCCATTCATTGAAGCATTTAAATATGCTGACGATGTTTTAAGACAAGGTATTCAAGGAATCTCTGATCTTATTGTCACACCATCAATGATTAACCTTGACTTTGCTGACGTTTGCACTGTCATGAGAAACAAAGGGCTTGCTCACATGGGTATTGGTCACGGCAAAGGAGAGAGAAGAACACTGGACGCAATCAAGCAAGCGGTTTTGAGCCCGCTTCTTGAAACTTCAATTGAGGGAGCGACAAGTGTTATTCTCAATATCATGGGCTCAAGCGACTTGACGCTCAAGGAAGTTGACCAAGCCGCGGGACTTGTCAAAGAAGTTGTTCATCCGAATGCTCACATTATTTTTGGAGCCGATGTTCGCGACAGTTTGAGCGAAGAAATCATTGTCACTGTCATTGCGACTGGCTTTAGTCCTGCTCAAACTCCAGTTATTCCAATTCAAGAAACAAGACAAGATGGAAGAGAAGATCTCATCAATCCGCTTGGAAAAATGGAGCCACCAAAACCAAAGAACCCATTTGAAAGAGATGGGACAAGAGACGAACTCATGCAAAGACTTCAAGGCTCTCAACCAAAGCAAGAGTTAAACTTGTTTCAAACTCAAAGGCCAAATTCTCAACAACCTTCACAACCACATCAAAACATCCCGCAAGGACAATCTTTTGGAAATTTCCAAAGACAATATCCTCAACAAACCCCACCTCCGTCCGGACAAGTTCCACCCCAATATTCAACTCCTCAACATCCTCAACAACATATTCCTCACACAAGAATAAGGGTTGAAGAAAATGGAGAGCAAGAATATGTTCCAGAATTTTTGAAAAGAATCAGAGGGGACAAGTAATTTAATGAATAGTGAATAACGAATAGTGAATAGTTGTTGTCAAAATTTTTTGACTAATAATTCTAATCATCACTATTCGTTATTCACTATTTGCTATTCACTAAAAAATATGACAGACACACCAGAAGAAAACCAACAATCAGAGCAAGTTGTTCAAACAAATGAACCAAGTGCGCAACCTAATGGAAACAAAAAAACATTTACTTGGAAAAAAGGTGTTATGTTTTTTGCTGGATTCGCCGCATTGTTTCTTCTTGTGTTTGGAATTGTTGTCATCGCCGCTCCTTATGTAGCGATGAGAATGTATTCAAACACGAACAATCAACGTGGAGCGCTTCAAGCAGCAACGAGATATATTAATCGCCACGAAAGCCAGTTTGACGCTCAAAACAATCCATCACAAGATTCAAGTTTTGCAAACGCGCTTTTGCTTGGGGTCAATTATTCTTTTGACAGAATGGAAGCAAGCATTGCAAGACGCGGTTTTTTTGACAGACGAACGATTGCCTATGCTCAGCAACTAGACAGATTTGCAACGATGTATCTTTCAATGCTGTCGCTTCGCTCGCTTTTAGTCGACACTGAAATGTTGACAAACAATAGCATCACAAGAAGAGAGCATGTTGACTTGATTTATTTCCACGAGAGAGTCAGACAAAAGCAAACAAGAGCGCGACACATTCATTGGAACGCAAATGGCTATGACATTATGTATATGCCGGCAGGCGACTATCACTGGAATTGTGAAGAGTGGGCTGAACAAGAAATAAGACTCACGATGTATGAAAGTACTATTCAGTTTTTGAACCTAGGACTTCATTCTCCATTCTTTTTTAGGGCTCTTAATAATGTCACTCAAATTCTAAGATTTGACCTTGAGCGCATGGGCTTTTTTGAACATGTTGATATCTATGCAGATAACGGGTTTATTGTTGTTGAAAACTTTAATGTTCACTCAACTCCGGCAATAAGTCCAGCCCACAACGGAGATGACACTTTTTTTAACATAATTTTTTCTCACACTAATGGATTCAACGCTCTTTATGATATTTTGCTTGCCCAAATTGAAGACATTTTTGATTTTGTCACAGCAAATTATCAAGTTGGAACATCTCGTGAAAGACTGACAAGGTTGTATCAAATTAAAAGTGTGACAGAGTTCGTCAGAACGATGTATTTCGTCACTCAAGTCATGAACAACGACAGACAAAACAAATTTGTTGCTCCACTGCTTTCAGATGTTCAGAATGCAGCACTAGATTGGCAGAATGTGTTTGTTTGGGGGAGAGTGGGAAATCCTCCATCTCCAGCACCATGGCCGTCAACGGAGGCAAACATGTTTGCAAGATTCCAAAATGTTTTTCTTGCTCACTATGTGAGCAATCTCTAATATCATTAATTTCAATAAAAAATTACTAGGGAACTCCATTGTATGGTATCCCGCTTTAAAAACAACAACACATAAGGAATAAAAAACCATGAACAAAGTAATCAAAGACGGACTGACATTTGACGATGTTTTGCTAATACCCGCTGAGTCGAAAACTCTGCCATATGAAGCGAAACTATCAACAAGATTAAGCGACACGATTAAATTAAACATTCCTCTAATGAGTGCCGCAATGGACACTGTTACTGAGTCTTCGCTTGCAATTGCTATGGCAAGAGAAGGCGGTATTGGAATCATTCACAAAAACATGTCAGCAGATGAACAAGCGGAGCATGTTGACAAAGTCAAAAGAAGTGAGCATGGTGTTATAACAGATCCATTCTCTCTTTCTCCCGACAAACTAGTCACAGATGCTCTCAAACTAATGGAAAAATATCGCATTAGTGGTGTTCCAATAACTGATGAGAAAAGAAAACTTGTTGGAATATTGACCAACAGAGACTTGAGATTTGAAAAAGATTTCTCCCAAAAAATCTCTTCAGTCATGACGAAAGAAAATTTAATTACTGCTCCAGTCGGAACAACTTTGGAACAAGCAAAGCAAATCCTTGGAAAACACAGAATTGAAAAACTTCCAATAGTTGACAAAAACGGAGTTTTGAAAGGACTAATCACAATCAAAGACATTGAAAAAACTTTGCAATATCCAGAGTCAGCAAAAGACGCAAATGGAAGATTGCTTGTTGGCGCCGCTATTGGACC
>WQSV01000180.1 GCA_009787685.1 Bacillota bacterium | reverse complement strand
AAAAAGTTTTGATTAACTCCATTGAATGTGAAGCCATCACGAGCGGTTAGAGTGATTGTCGCGGTGTAGACAATATTGTGAGAGAATACCTCGCCGACAGCTGGAGACCATGTCACAACACCTGTGAACTGATTGTTCACTGTTATTGAATTAACTGGGTTTTGTCCCGCAACTGGCTGAGTAACTCCAAGAATTTCATGGATATTAACGACGCTATCAGTTGGAGATTCTTTAGGTGCAGTTGCCGGAAAAATTGCCTTCACGACATTGCTATTTGCAGTGTGAATAACACTTGTCGCATTTGCAACGTGGAAAAAATTTTGGCTAGTTCCATTGAATGTGAAACCTTCACGAGCCGTTAATGTTATTGTCGCTGAATATTCTGTCCCATGACTGAAAACTCCGCCGTTTATTTGAGGCGTCCATTCAATTGCTCCTGTAAACTGATTGTTCGCTGTTGTGCTTATTGCTGGGATTTCTCCCGCAACTGGTTGAACAACTCCAAGAACATTTGAAATATTCACCACTCTAATCAAAGACGCGGTCGTTGAAAATGTTGCTGTCACAACGCTACTGTTCGCAGTGTGCATGATTGACGATGCTCCAGCAACTGTGAAAAAATTTGCCGGAACGCCCGAAAAAGTGAACCCCTCTCTTGCAAAAAGAATTATTGTCGCGGTGTATTCTGTTGAATATCCAAATTCAGTCGAAGTTGGACTCCATGAAACTACTCCAGTGAACTGATTGTTGCCAGTGATTGCTGAAACTGGAGTCTCTCCTGCAATTGGCGGAGTCACTCCAAGAATTTGCGAAATGCTGATTCTCGTTGGCTGATTAGGCTCAGGAGTGTTATCACGCCATACGCATGCGACAAGCGCGATGGAAACGACTATCCCAACAATAGCAAAAAGCAGTATTTTTTTTGTTATTTTTTTCATTTTTCTTCTCCAAGCTGTTTCTTATTTTAAATCTTCCTTTGTTAGCCCCATTCCAAGTGGATTGTTAAATTTCATGTGCTTGAAGTTTTTGACAGTGTTGTTTTCAAAAACCACTTTATTTTTCGCATCATCAACACAATCAACAAAATGAGTTTCCATGCCGTCAAAATTATTTTCAATGACTTTTAATCCGTCAAGCAGTCCTCCACCCTCAATGAAAATTCCTTGATAAGTGCTGTCGAGAACAGTGTTATTTTTCAAAATTACTTTCGCTCGATTGTCATAATCTTTCACAGTTTTGAACCAAATCGCTCCAAGGTCACTCGACTCTCTTTTCGAGCCACATCTAACGAGGACATTATTTTCAACGACTATGGTTCCGCCAAAAGGAGTTGGTTTGAACCCAGATGAAATGTCTATTCCTGCTCCAGCATAGACAGTGTCGCAAACATAGTTGTTTCGGATTGTTGCGTTTTTTCCACCATACATCGCAATGCAGTTTGCAAGCCACGGTGCTTCAACTGTGTTGAATTCAATCAAGTTGCCGTCGTTTTCCTCCCCCTCACTCCACATTGCAATGCCATCATCGCCCGTTGCTCTGAAAGAATTGTTTCGAATAACTGAGTTTTTCACGCCCCAGTGAAGATTGATTCCATCTGCATAAAGGTCACGACAGCGACAACCTTCCATCAAAGTATGTGACGCATAATTCACCCATGCTCCAACTTTGTGATGAACAATCCAAAGATTTTTCATGATTAGCTTTTCTGCTCCCCTTTGCGTTTCAATTGCTCCTTGATCCAAAACATCTCTTCGAACAGTCATGTTTCCATCCATTTTAAAATTGCGAAACTGAACATTTTTCCCTGTCACTCGAAAGCAAATTTCGCCCTTTAAAACACTCTGCCAAATCCCAGACCCACTAATCGTCACATTGTCGTCATTAATTTCAACAATTTTGCTCGCATAATATTCACCCTCTGGAATGAACAATTCTCTTTTTTCACTCTTGACTGCATCTTTATAAGCATTCAAAAATGCTTCATAGTTGCAAGTTTTTCCGTCATTAACAAGACCATAATCTTTTGCATTGATTGCCCCATCACTCGGTTTTAATGCCTCGGGAACAACCTCAATATCAATAAGATTGATTGCATAATATGGCGAAGAGTTGTCCGCTTCTTTTTTCAAAACCAACTTTGTTCCCTCTGGATATGTTTTGTCTAGTTTCAAAGAAACCTCGTCAAAAAACTTGTGTTCCCCCAACTTTTCTCTGTCTTTGCTCCATGAAAAATCACCATAGAGATGCGAATGAGCAGTATTCATCGGCAAAACATACTTGTCTTTTCCAACATATAGTGTCAGTGTTGTTTCAAATGCTGGAACATTACTAATTGTCGTGTTGTGACCCTCATCTGGAATAGAATATCTGACGCTAACCGCATTCATGGGTTTCGTCATTTTCAGACTAATAAATTGCCCTGTTTTGCTTAGTTCAACCGCTTCACGACCAACACATTCGCTCGTCAAAGTTCGATAAACTCTCGATTTTGACAACATTTTTCCGTTATGCTTAAAGTCTTTCGCCAGATATGTCGTGAACGGAACAGTCGCGCCGCAATCGCTAAAATTGTTCGTGATGATTTTACTCATTATTCTTTTTCCTTGATTTGTTTTCTTTATTTGTTTTCTTTATTTAAAGTGCGGAAACAAGATGTCACCCTTAAAAATTTTTTGCAATACTGCTCAAAGAAGCGAGATACAAACTAAAAATAGGAGCCCGCACATTTTTAATATTGTTATTGTGATTTTCTGTTTTTCAAAAATGTCATTAGTGCCAATGTTCCTGCCACAAGTCCTAATGCCATGAACACTGCTGCCAAAATGATGAAGACAATGTTTAAAGTTCCTAGTCCTTCATTTTGATTCGCTATGCTTGAACCAACTTCTGCACTAACCATATCTGAAAATCTTCCAGCGATGGAAAAATAGTTCCTTCCGCTGTCATCAACTAGTCCATTGATTTCAACTCTGTTTCCATCAACATTGTTTCCAAAGAACACAACAAAGACTCCATTTTCAAAATCTCCCGAAACATCGGCAAAGAACCATCTTGAAGTTGGGCTAACGCGCGTTAAAGCGACACCCGCAACATTTTGCCCTTGAACCAAAACTCTCGGAGCCGATAGCTCCAAGTTGTTATAGAAATAAATGGTTTGGGTTTGCGGTTGCACTTCGTTTGAAGTTTCAGCATTAGCAAAAAGATTTCCAAAACTGC
>WQSV01000179.1 GCA_009787685.1 Bacillota bacterium | reverse complement strand
AATGGCACGCTTGCCAGATCTCAAAAAATATGCAAAAAAACACAACCTAAAAATCATAACCATCAAAGACCTGATTGATTATCGAACTGAACACGACCCGCTAATTCGTCTTGCATCATCGGCAAGTCTTCCAACAAAATTTGGAAATTTTCAAATCGTTGGATTCAATAACAGCAAATCTGGAGAACATCACATTGCTCTTGTTAAAGGTGAAATTAGAGGAGAGCAAGATGTTCTCGTTCGAGTCCATTCAGAGTGCTTAACTGGTGATGCTCTCGGCTCAATAAGATGTGATTGTCAAGACCAACTTCAAAATGCGCTTTGCATGATTGAAAAAGAGGGAAAAGGTGCATTGATTTATCTTCGTCAAGAAGGCAGGGGGATTGGCTTAATAAACAAATTAAAAGCCTATGAACTTCAAGACAGAGGAAGAGACACGGTTGATGCGAACCTTGAACTAGGCTTTAAAGAGGATGAAAGATGTTATGGTGTTGGTGCGCAAATACTTCGTCAACTAGGACTTAGCAGTGTTCGACTGTTGACAAACAATCCAAAAAAGATTGATGGACTCAGTGACTACAACATAAAAATCACAAGCCGAGTTCCAATTCAAACCGCGATAAAAGAAGAAAATGAAAAATACCTCAACACAAAAAAAGAACGCATGGGGCATTTGTTAAAAAACTAGCAAAAAAAATCAGAAAAAAACAGAAACAAGAAAATTAACGATAAAAATATTAACAACAATAAACAAGGAGAAACACATGAAAAAAATTGAAGGAAATTTGATTGGAAAAGGTTCAAGGTATTGCCTAATCGCTGGGCGTTTCAATGAGCTAATCACTTCAAAATTATTAAGTGGAGCAATTGACATGCTTGTTCGCCATGAAGTCAGCGAAAAAGATATCGACACAGTTTGGGTGCCGGGAGCATTTGAAATGCCGTTGGTCGCAAAAAAAGTGGCGAAGAGCGGAAAATATGACGCGATTATTTGCTTGGGTGCGGTAATTCGTGGAGCAACAACGCACTATGATTTGGTTGCGGGAGAAGTTGCGAAAGGCATTGCATCTGTTTCTCTTGAAACAGAATTGCCTGTCATGTTTGGTATTTTGACTTGCGAGAACATAGAACAAGCTCTTGAGAGAGCGGGAACAAAAGCGGGCAATAAAGGAAGCGAAGCCGCACTTTCTGCGATCGAAATGGTAAATTTGATGAAAGGTTTTCAAAAGTAATCAAACATGGATATCTTAATCAAAAAGACCAAGTAGATTTGATGACTAGGTTTATTTTGACAGATGCAAAGAAAAACAGGATAAAAAAATAATAATTATGAAAAAAACAAACGAAAAAATTGCAATATATGGTGGGAGTTTCGACCCAGTGACTTATGGGCACAAAGAACTTGTCAAGAATTTGAGTGAAATTTTTGATAAGGTTATTGTCGTTCCAAGCAATGTTTCGCCATTCAAAAAAAATGCTAAAGCAGAAGATGGTTTTCACAGAATTGAGATGCTGAAACTTGCTTTCGACGGTGTCGAAAAAATTGAAATAAGCGATTTTGAATTGAAACAAAAAGGAACGAGTTATTCTTATTTGACTCTTGAGCATTTCCAAAAGCAACATGAAAATGCAAAGTTTTCAATTGTCATTGGATCTGATATGGTCGCAGAATTGGACAAGTGGGAGAATTTTTCTTTTATTTGCGAGAGAGCAACTTTCTATGTTCAAAGAAGAGATGGTTTCAAAATTGCGACACTAGACAGAAAAAGATTAAGGGAAATGGGAGCAAAATTGAAAGTTTCAAAAACAACGATTGCTGACCATTCTTCAACCCTTGCAAGAGTTGCACTAGCATTTGACTCCAACTCTATTGTTCCAAAAAAAGCTTTGAACCACATCAAAGAGAACAATCTTTATTGTGATTATAACGAATATGTTGATTTTTTGAAGTCTCATCAGTTGAATGACGAAAAATTAAGACACACTTTCAATGCAACAAAGCAAGGAATATTTCTCGCGCAACTAAATGGAGAGGACACTAAAAGTGTGATTTTGGCAATGCTTTTGCATGATGTTGCGAAAAACGCGAAGTCAAACAAATTCACGGATGTTCCAGCAAACATTGTTCATTCATTTATTGGTGCGGAATTTGCGGAAAAATTTCTTTTTCAAAAAGGGTTAAAAGACAATGAAGTTGCTAAAATAACGAACGCAATCAGACTTCACACTTTGGCATCTCCTAACATGAACACATTTGAAAAAATTGTTTATTTGGCAGACAAAACAGATGAGGACAGAGAGGGGGTTGAGTTTGAACGACTTCGAAAAAAAGCATTGAAAAATCTTGATGAAGCGATTGAAGCATCTTTAAAAATCACTGTCAAAAAGTTAAAGAAAGAAAAAACGGAAATTCATCCTCAAACTCTTGAAACTCTCGAACATTTCAAAGCTCTTAATGCTCAACGCAGATATGAGAAGAAAATTCAACGAGAAAGAGAAAAAAAAGAAAAAGAAAACGCAAACAGAAAAGTTGAAAAAAAACCAATAGATGGCAATCTAATCGACAATAGCGAAACCCTTTCTGAGTTAATTTTTGATTTTCTTGATGAGAAAAAGGGTCAAGATATTTCAGTTATTGATGTTCGCAAAAAAACAATTATTTGTGATTTCTTCATTATTTGCAGTGTTACTTCATCAACAGCCGTTCGCGCATTAACTGATTATGTTGACGAAAGACTTTCAAAGGACTACAAGCTTGAGCCACTTAGAAGAGATATCGACAAAAATTGGGCTGCAATTGATTATGGCTCAGTTATTATGCATATTCAAACAACGGAAAGTCGCGCGTTTTATGATATTGAACGCCTTTGGAGCTAGTTAAAGCTCTAAAAATATTAAATATTTGACTTGAAAAAAATTAAAAAAATTAAAAAAATTTTTCAAAAGGGTATTTACAAATCAAAAAATATGTGGTATAATGGACTTGAGGTTTGAAAGCCACGGGCAAACATGACAAAAAACCAAGCTTTTAAAACGACGCATTATAATAAAAAAATAGAACATAAATCATCAATAAAATTCTAGTAATCAAGAAAAAGGAAAAAGGGATTGAAAACAATCTCAAGGAAAAAAAGTGGAAAAAACATTAGATAAAGTAGTAGAAAGAGTGGCAGTTATTGACATGGGTTCAAGTTCGGTCAGAATGGTTATTGCTAACATTTTAAGGGACGGGCACTTTGTCGTTTGTGATGAACTAAAAGAG
>WQSV01000178.1 GCA_009787685.1 Bacillota bacterium | reverse complement strand
AATCAACTATGAGAACACGGTCTATGAGGGGTATGGGGTGAACGGTGTTGCGGTCATAGTCGAGTGTTTGACCGACAACAAAAACAGAACTGCTCAAGATATTCGACTCGCATTCGACAAGTTCGGTGGAAGTATGGGGGTCTCGGGGTGTGTTTCATATTTGTTTAGGAATTGCGGACTAATTGTCATTGAAAGAAAAGAAGGGACGAGTGAAGATGAAGTTTTGTCAATTCTCCTCGATTCTGGGGCGGAAGATTTTTCCGCAAGTGAAGATGTTTTTGAAGTAATAACGGATGTTTCAAATTTCCACGAAATTAATTCGACGCTTGAAAAGCACAACTTCACCATTCTTTCATCAAGTTTGACAAAGCTTCCGTCGAACTACATCACGGTTCAAGACACAGTAAAATTCGAAAAAATGCTGGATATGTTAGACGACAATGATGATGTTAAAGAAGTCTACCACAACGGACTGTTTGCATAGTTTTGAAAAAGAAATGGCGAACAAACAAATAAACAAAGGAGAAAAATGTTATGACTACCGATTTTCATGATGACCTTAAGAAGTTGATTGGAGAAATTGATGAGACGAAATCACTTTTAAAACTAGAAAAAGAGACTAAAGCAAAGCAAAGCACAAAAGAAACTATGCTTCAAAAGACAATCAAAAATGAAAAGAAGCATTATCATGAGGGAAGGCGAGAGAGAGTTCGTTCTTCGGTCGATGCTGACCCAGATTTTGAAAGTTTTTCTGAACATGAAGTTTTGGAGTATCTTTTGTATCCCGTTGTTAAGCGTGTTGACACCAATGCAATTGCGCACGATTTGATTAGCAGATTTGGAACTTTTTTTGGAGTTCTTCATGCAACAATTGACGAGTTGGTTGAAGTGCCCTACATAACTGTGGAAGTCGCGCGATATCTCACATCTATCATACCAGCAGCAAGAAAAGCGGAAATATCAAAATTGAAAAATAACGTGTTCATTGATTCAACGCTTTTGGCGGTTGAGTATCTTCGTCCATTTTTTCAAAACAGAAACAACGAAAGAATGATTGTTTGCACCCTTGATAATAACGACAGGGTTTTGAGCGTTGACACTATTTCTGAAGGGGACACAGCCTACACAACTGTTGACATAAAAAAAATTGTTCAAACTGCATGTCGCCACAGTGCAGTGAAAGTAATAATTGCTCATAACCATCCAGCAGGGACTTTGCAGCCATCGGATGCGGACAAGAGTTCAACAAGCAAAATTGGAATTGCACTCTCTGCAATGGGAATACTCCTTGTTGACCATCTTATTTTCACAACCAATGGACATTATAGTTTCTTTTCTGAAGGATTGTTTGATTCAATCTATGAAGCGACCGATAGAACGCTTGGAACTCAAATGGCAAGAGAATTAAGGCAAAGAAAAACCAGAACAAAAGAAGGGAAATATGTTTTTGAGAAAGGAAGCGATTTTATGGAATTGTTCGAAACTGAGACAAAAGACGAAGATAAATAAAAAGGTTAGTTTTTTTTATGCATTTAACAATTTCTTGTATTCTTCGCAGGAAATAACTCAGGAATAATAATCGCATTCTCTGAGTGCAAGGAAGAATCTAACTAAGCGTAAAAAAAAGACATTAGGCATAATATTAAAAATATCTAAAAAATGAAGCAACTATGAAAAAAATTCATCTCTACACTGACGGTGCTTGTTCTGGAAATCCGGGACGTGGTGGCTGGGCGGCAATATTAATCTACAACGGACATGAAAAAGAAATCAGCGGATATGACAAAAACACGACAAACAACCGCATGGAGATGTTCGCTGTTATCCAAGGACTCGCTCAATTAAAAGAAGCGTGTGATGTCACTATCTATAGCGATAGTGCCTATGTTGTTAACGCTTTTAATGAGGGTTGGATTTATTCATGGCAAAAAAACAACTGGAAAACTGCCGACAAGAAAGATGTCAAAAACAAAGAGCTTTGGCTTGATCTGATGCTTAAAATGAAAGGGCACAAAGTGGTTTTCGTTAAAGTCAGAGGACATTCTGATGACGAACTCAACAATCGTTGTGACTATCTTGCGAAAAAAGCAATAACTGACCATTTTGAATAAAATAAATTTTTTCTAAAAATATTAAGTTGATTGAACTATGATATGTCCATCTTTGATTTTTTGATGCTGGTTTCCAAAAAATAGGGATGAGAGAGATGAGTGCAAGTAAAAATAACATTTAGAAATTGAGGGAAAATGAAAGAGAAACAAATCAAATTTTCAAATATTCTGTTTTATTGCGTTTTGATGACGTTAATTGTCTCGGGGCAGATTCTTCTTGGAGTCTATGTTTTTTCTCATATTGTGATTGTGCAGATTTCAAGCAATCATTTAGCTTCATACTTCCAGTTATTGATGGTTGTTTTTTTGGTGCTTATTGTCTTTGTTTTTGCGCTAGTGCTTGTGAATTTAGTCGTCTATTGCAAGAACAAAAAGAATGAAAAGAAATCTGAAAGCATGGCTTTTGTGGATAGTCTTTTTGAGGAAAAGGAAAAAAATAAGGAAAATTTTCAAAAAGAGGGCAAAAAGGTATTAAAAAATCGCAATATCATGCTGTTTTCGTTGAACATTTTCATGTTTTTTGTGGTTTCAATGTTTGTTGGAATGTTTGCAGGCAACATTATTCATATTGGAATTTTCATTCCAGTTGTGCTGATTCTTGCAGTGGTTCAAATTTTATTTTCATGGCAATTTCTTCCGAAATCAGTTTTGACTGACATGGTTGAAGAATGCATTCCGCTCTCACCAGAAGAAATGCCAACAATTTTTGAAATAGCAATTAGAGCAATGAAGAGCGTTGGGGTGGAGTATTCTTTTGCAATTTGTGTCTGCAATGAACAAAGAGTTTCAATAATGAGAGGAGGAAAAAATCAAACGACGATATTGTTCGTTTGCAAGGATTTTTTCAAGCTTTTCTCTGATGTTGAGTTGATGGCTCTTTTTATGCACCTTTTCGCAAGATTGAAAAGAGAGAAAAATAGCCTTGAAAAGAAAATCGAAAATATTGCTTTATCGACAACAAAACTATCTTTTTTGACAACAGGGGTGTCAATTTCAAAAATCAAAAATTTACATAAAAAAATAGCTGAGAGAAGCAAATATGAAGACATCACTTTTGCTGATGAAGTAATAAAAAATGCTGGAATGCAGAAAGATTTTGTATCCGCTCACGCAAAAATAATGATGTTTGGATTTTATGGTGAGGAGCTTCCTGAAAGAAGCGAGTTTGAAAACGAAGAG
>WQSV01000177.1 GCA_009787685.1 Bacillota bacterium | reverse complement strand
GAGATGAAGCATAACCTTTTTCTTTCGCTTCTTTAACACTTCCTTCAAGATAGTTTTTGATTGATGGAAATTTTTCGAAGTATTTCGCGATGTAGTTCTTTGCTTTTGCAGGAGATATTCCGAGTTGTTCGGAAAGTCCAAAATCACTAATGCCATAGATTATTCCAAAATTGACCGCTTTTGCACTACTTCTTTGCTCGTTTGTCACTTCATTGAGTGGTGTTGCAAAAACCTCGCTTGCAGTGATTGAGTGAATATCTTTGCCTTTTTCATAAGCATTGATTAGCGTTTTGTCGCCCGAAAAGTGAGCAAGAAGACGAAGTTCGATTTGAGAGTAGTCAGCACTGACAAGGACATTGCCTTCGCTTGCGATGAATGCGCCTCGAAGCATTCTTCCCTCTTCTTCGCGGACTGGAATATTTTGAAGGTTCGGTTCAACCGAAGAGAGCCTTCCAGTTGAAGTTAGAGTTTGTTTGAATTCAGTGTGGATAACATCATTAATATCTGCTTTTCCTTTTAATCCAACGACATAGGTGGAGCGAAGTTTTGAATAGGTTCGATATTTCAAAAGCAGTTTTGCGATGCCCCCTCCCTCATTTTTTTCGGCGAGCTGAGCCAAGACTTTTTCGTTCGTTGAAACCTTCTTTCCTTTTTGAGGAAATTTGATTTGCATGTCTTCAAACAAGACTTTTGCAAGTTGCTTTGGAGAATTGATGTTGAACTCTTGACCTGCTAGTTCATGAATTTGTTTTTGCAAATCGTTCAAAATTTCTGAAAAATGTCTATCGAATTCGTCAAGTTTTTTGCGGTCAATTTTGAATCCTCTCTTCTCCATTTTTCCAAGGACTTCAACAAGTGGCAATTCAATGTCGAAATAGAGCCTTTCTTTTCCTTCAATCTTGATTGCTTTTGTCAGTTCTTCGTAAATAGAAATTAGAGCGGTTGCAGGAGTTTTTGGATTTTCTTCAACCTCTTCAAGGTAGGTCACAATATCAGATGTGTCGAATCTTGAATCAACAAGATATTGCATAAGTTCAACTGAAGAGTAGTTTTTTAAGGTTATTTTTTCGTTTTGAGTGTGCTTTAAAAATTGCTTCAGTGAAAAGAAAACTTTTTTGATTTTTTCGTCTTCAAGGTGCGGTTTTATTACTTCCATTGCTTCTTCAAAGCCAACACCCTCACCGAGCATATTTTTGTTAAACTCAACATCATATTCAACAATTGAATTGATTGCAAAGTTCATATCTCTTGCAATGTGGATTGCAAGAGTGTTGATTTCCGTTGACGAAAAAATATTTTTTAGTTTATTTAAGTCTGTTATTTTCTCAACTGTTGCTTTGACTTTGCTCTTTTTTTCTTTTTGAACATGGGCAATATCTGAAAAAATATCATTTCTTTTCAGCATTGATTTGAATGCGTGTTTTTGAAAAAAGTCCCGGACTTTGATTGAAAATGGAAACTCATAGGAAAAATCATAGGACGGAATATCGATGTCTGCGTTTGTTTCAATCGTTGCAAGTTTTCTAGAGATATAGGCATTTTCTTTTCCCTCCGTCAGTTTTTTCTGGACACTTGCACTCGACACTTTGTCGATGCTTTGATAGACATTGTCAATGTTTGAAAATTTTTCAATGAGGTCTAGAGCTGTCTTTTCACCAACCCCAGCAACTCCCGGAATATTGTCGGAGCTGTCGCCCATGAGCGCTTTTAACTCAATCACTTGCTCCGCTTTCACTCCATATTCTTCGACTATATTGTCTGGTGTTATTGTCAGCACATCGCTAAGACCGCGCCTTGTCAGCATCACGCTTGTTTTTTTGTCAACCAACTGCAAACAATCCCTGTCACCTGTTATTATGACAACCTCATCTTTGGATTTTTTTGAAAGCGTTCCAATAACATCATCCGCTTCAAATCCAACTTTTGAGATGATTCCAATCCCAAGAATTTCTAACATTTCTTTGAGAAGAGGCATTTGAGACGCAAGGTCTTCTGGCATTCCTTTTCTAGTCGCTTTGTAGAGAGGGTATTCATGATGACGAAAAGTCTTTTCCCTCTCGTCAAATGCGACAGCAATATGAGACGGACGAATGTCAACGACCGCCTTGATTAGCATTGTCAAAAAACCATAGACTGCATTAGTTGGCATACCGTCCGCGTTGTTCATTGGAGGGAGTGCATAAAATGCTCTATTTACAAGGGAGTTGCCATCAATTAATACCAGTTTTTTCGTGTTGTCGTTCATAGAATAATTATATAGGAATGCAAAAAAAAAGGCAAGCGTTGAAGCTTACCTTTTTGCTATCTTCTTTTGTTGTTCTTTGTTTTGTTTGGGTTGGTTCTTCTTTTTTTGTTTTGAAGATGCAAAACAACCACTATTGTTGCAATTATTCCACCAACAAAGAAAAAAGCTCCAATTCCCAAACTCACCCAAAGCACCAATCTGAAATCATCTTGCGGTGGAGGTGGTAGCATGCAAAATTCGCAAGCAAAAACAGTCAAGGAGCCACTGAACGCAAAATAGACTGTTAATACAACAATTACCAGCATGATTGCAAAAAATATTAATTTTGTTAAAAATTGTTTTTGAGTTGATTTTTTCATTTGCGTTCAAAGCGTTGTGATTTCTTGGTTTTGTTATCATTGAAAAAGTTGGCACTTATTTATCTTTTTCTGTTATTGTTTTTTTTGTTGTTATTTCCTTTGTTGCCTTGATTGTTTTTTCCATTTTTGTTTTTGTTTGGATTTCGTCTGTTCTTTTCATTTTGCTTTTTATTGTAGATAACAACTCCAACAATGACTGCAACGACGACAACAATGACACCAATAACAATGCCTATCCAAACCCATGGATTTGGTGGGTGGGTCACGCCCGGCCCAAGATCACAATTTACTCAAGCATAGGCAGTGAGCGCGTTCCCTAGTGAAAAATATAGAACAATCGACACTAAGACTATTGCAAAAATAGTCACCGAACCGATTATGTTCATTTGTTTTTTTGAAATTTGTTTCATTTTTTTATGTCTCCTCTTCTCTTTTAAGTTTGCCAATTAGGCTTTGATTTTTTTTCTAAAAACAAATCCGACCAACCACATCACCAAGAACACCACGAGGTTAAACAATATGATTGTTGCCCCCGGCGCCCAGTCTGTTGCTAGTGCCAAGAAATAGCCAATTATGGCACTTCCAACGGCAATTATTGATGCGAATATTGAAACTTTTTTATAGGTCTTGGCAACCCTCATTGCACTCAGCGCGGGAAAAATGATGAGGGCACTTGTTAATAGTGAGCCGACAAGTTGCATTGAAATCGCGATTACAACACCAACAATCGCGGCGATAACAAATTCATA
>WQSV01000176.1 GCA_009787685.1 Bacillota bacterium | reverse complement strand
ATAATTGGTTGTTGTTGAACTGGTGGTGGCGGGGGTGCAATCAAAATTTTAGTTCCGCAATACATGCAAAAACCACAATCTCTCGTGTCCTCAATTTGAACACTTCCATGACATTGAGTGCAAATAACAGGTTTTAGTGCCATAATCTCTCCTTGTTTCAATTCACAACACACCATTTATCAATGCATAATAATTGAAATCATTTTTTTTCTTGTCTAGAAAATTGTTGTCAACTTGGCAACAATTAATACTTATGCTTCATTGTTGATTTTATTGTAGCACATTGAAAAAAAATTGTCAAGATTTTTAGATTAAAATTTAGTTAAAAATTTATAATGAAGAATTTGTTAATTTTTTTATTGTTGTTTTTTGCTGTAGCCTGTTAATTGCCTCCCTCTTGCATCAACATTGATGCTGCAAGCAAAGATTTTGACAGCATGAATGATGTTGATAATAGACAGTGGAATTGCCAAAATTCCAGCAACGCCTATCAACAACAACCCAAATGCAAAAATCAGTCCCGGGCCAGCACCAGAACCGCCAACAACAATAACAACAAGAAACATTGAAACACCCGTTATGCTCATTGCTATTGAGAAAATCCATGCAAGCAGCAGGAAAACGCCTTTTGTTTTGTGTCCCAAATAAAGATGAGAAACTCCCCAAGGAGCGGCAACGCCTAGTATTCCTGCTGTGATTCTGTTTTTGCCTTTTTCTTGTATTGAAGTTTGATTTATTTGATTGAGAAATTCTGACTGGTGAACGAACAAACATTTTTCACATGATTCACCGACCATTTGTGTTCCACATTTCACGCAATACACATCATTTTCCTCCTTAATTTGTTGGCTAAATTTGATTGAGTTCAACCTTGTCGTGAGTGATTTTAACGCTATATTTTTTGCCTTCGATTGTCATGTTGAATGAAACCCTTTTCCAGTGTTTTGGAAGATGTGGGTCAAAACTTATTGACGACTTTCCTTTTGTCTTTGTGTTGTGTTTGAGTCCAGCAAAACCATAAACTAGCATTTGATACGCCCCACCCCATGATGCTGGATGAGAACCTCCGATGTAGATTCCACCTGCCCAAAGTTTTTTTGGAGCAACAATGTCAACTTCCGCCGACTTTAAAAACATTGGATAAGCACAATCTGGAACATCACAAAAACATTGCAAAAGTCCATACATACAAGCACTCAGCGATGACCCATGCTCTGTTCTTGGCTCATAATAGTCAAGATTTGCTTGCATTGTTTCTTTTTCAAATTCGTCTTTGAAAATTGCAAGCATTGTCACAACATCGGCTTGCTTGATGACTTGAGTTGGGTAGGCAACTCCGTTTGATCCGCCCCAATACTCTCTTGGGTCTTTTAGTCTACTTCTGACTTCGTCAACGCTGACATCCTCAAGGTCAAAGTAGCCATCAAACTGCTCAATAACTCCATCCTTGTTCACTTTCGGGTCAATCATATCGGGAATTATTTTTTTGAGTCCTGCTTTTAATGCGTTCAAAGATTCTGGAAATGGATAGAGTGACGGGTTCTTCTTTATTGCTTTTTTTGCGATGTTGAGAGCTTCAAGGGTAAACTCAAAAACAAATTTTGCCATGCGATTTGTGTAGGCATTGTTACTGACTCTTTCGTGATATTCATCTGGACCGACAACATCAAGGATTTCAAGTTTTCGTGGACTTCCAGCCTTTGGAAAAATTCGCGATGTCAAAAGTGAAAGATAGAAGTTTGCGCATTCAACAACAACATCAAGTCCGCCTTCAAACAAGATTGAATAGTCTCCTGTCATAGAAACATATTTCTTCATTCCATAAGCAATCGCCGAAGAGATGTGAACTTGTTTGTCGTCAAAATATGTTCGGACCGCACGACCTGTGAAGACGTCTGTGACATTAAATTTTGAACATGCTTCAATGCCGTCCTCATGAGATTCCCAAGCATAGAACGCACCATTATAGCCCTCTCTGTCCGCTTTCTCAAGCGCCCCTTTCAATCCGTCAACACGATATTTTAAGAGTGTTTTTGCCGTCTTTGGGTCATTCAAAATGAAGTAGTCAAGCATGAACATTTCTGTGTCCCAAAACACTGCGCCCTTGTAGACTTGCCCAGAGAGCCCTCTAGCAGGAATACTAAGTGCATTAGCGTGGCGAGGTGCAACAATTTGAAGCGAATAGATTGAATAATTCAACGCAATTTCCGCTTTCTCATCGCCTTCAATTGAAACAAAACTATTTTTCCAAAACTCTTCCCAGTATTGCTTTTGTTCGTTGCGAAGGTCATCATATTTCAAAAGAAAATTCGCTTTTCTTGGTTCTTTTGAAATCTTGTCATCAAGTGAAGTTTGAACAAAAGCAATCTTTGAAAATCCAAATTCAACACCTTTCTTTGCACTGAAAGACAATTCGTTCATCGTTGATTTTTCGCCATTTTCAATCTTTGAATTTGTGACATCTCCAAATGGAATGTCTTTCGCACTCGTTGTGACGCTCACTCCGCTGTCACAAATTCCAGTGACAACATTATCGGTGACATTAAAAGATGTGAAATGAGGACCGTTAATGTCCCAAACAACTCCGTCAATTCCGCTGACGATTTTCGACAGGCAATCATAATCAGAAACAACAGAATACTTGATTGCAAGCGTGTTAAAATTCGTCATGCTTGCAAAGCGTTGTGTCTCGATTGTCACATTTCCTTTTGCTGTTTTGAAAGTTGTTTTGCGAAAATGTATTCCACATGTCAAACACAATTTGTGTTCGTGAAAAACAACTTTATCAGCTGAGTTTGGCAAAGACAGCTCTTCTCCATCAACAAAAAGTTTTGCAAAAAATGGGTTCGGAGCATTCAAACTCTCTCTCCATTTTTCTGGCGAAGCAAGATTATAAACCCCTGCGATATTGACGGCCGGCATGTATTCCGCGCCATACTCCTCCATCGTTCCACGAACACCCATGTAGCCATTTCCAATCAAGAACTTTGTTCCAAAGTGGGCATAGGCTTCTTTGTTATAGTTCATTTCAGTTATTACAAGTTTTTTCATACTCATTCATGATATCACAAGCAATATACCCTGTCAAGCATCTTTGATGCCTTTGTCAGAGAAGTTCTAGTTAAAAGCAGTCTCTAATAAAAGAGCTGAAATCGCTTTGTCAAGCATCTTTGATGCTTTTGTGGGAGATTGCTATTATTAGAAACATCCTCACAAAGGGGTCGAAGACCCTTGTCAACAGTTTTCAACTGTTCTGTTGGGTTCTGCTTGCATTCGCGTTCAGCGTCAATAGAGTCGAAGACCATTGTAAAGGATTTTCAATCCTTTTGTCGGAGATTATTTTACATGGAGTT
>WQSV01000175.1 GCA_009787685.1 Bacillota bacterium | reverse complement strand
GCGGCTTGCTTGTGATTTTTGCCCAAAGTTTTTTGAAGCCATGAGCAATGTGTTCTCGAAAATGGAGCAAAACCCCGCCCGCAAGCGCACCTGCAACGCCGCCCAAAATAGCAAGCCCAGCAAAACCTTCGAACCTATCGCCTCTTGGAGCGTTTCTGTTGAATCCAAAAAAACGAAGAAATGTCCAACTTCCACCATCAGCGATATCAGTCATGACATAATAAAACCTTGCGCCGAAAATACCCAAAAGAATTCCAACGAAAGCCATGTCAAAAACCATGTCTTTGTAGTAACCGCGTTTTTTTGCGACAAAATATGCCCAAACAACGCAAATGAGCATTCCTGCTCCAATTAATCCACCATACCAAGTCATAATACCACTTAGTATACAACAAATAAAAACCTGTGTCAAGTGTTTTCAGCACTCTTGAGGCATTCTGCTAATATCAGCAAAACCCAACAAAATTGTTGAAAACCCTTGACAAGGGTCTTCGACCCTCTTGACGGAGAGTGCTAGTTCAAGCAGAGCCCGACAGAACAGTCGAAGACTGTTGACAAGGGTCTTCGACCCTCTTGACGCTGAATGCGAGTGCAAGCAGAACCCGACAAACCAGTCTAAGACTGTTGACAAGGGTTTTCAGCCCATTTGTGAGAGATTGCTATTACGAGAAATTCTCCGACAAAGGCATCAAAGATGCTTGACAGGGGTCTAAGTAATTATTATAATAGTGTTGTAAGGATAAATGATGAAGAAAACAATGCTAAAAGGAGAGGTTCATGAGACATTGAACCATGGTTATTTATATGAACAAAAAAACAGTAAAAGACATTGATTTGAAAGGAAAACGCATTTTGGCAAGATGCGACTTCAATGTTCCACAAGACGACAAAGGTGCTATCACTGATGACACAAGAATTCGCGAAGCACTCCCAACAATCAAATATTTGATTGAAAACAAAGCTAAAGTCGTTCTTTGCTCTCACTTTGGTCGCCCAAAAGACGGGGTTGACCCAAAATACAGCCTAAAACCAGTTGCAGTCAGACTATCTGAATTGCTTGGTCAGTCTGTCACATTAGCAGCGGATGTTGTTGGTGCGGACGCGAAAGCAAAAGCGAATGCACTTAAAGAGGGAGAAGTTCTTCTTCTTGAAAATGTTCGTTTTGAAAAAGGTGAAACAAAAAACAACCCAGAATTATCGAAAGAGTTCGCGTCACTTGCTGAAATTTTCGTTCAAGATGCATTCGGAACTTCACACCGTGCGCATTCGTCAACAGCGGGTGTTGTTGAATTTTTGCCAACAGCGGTTGCAGGTTTTTTGATTCAAAAAGAAATCGAAATCATGGGTGGGGCGCTCGCAAATCCAAAAAGACCATTCGTTGCAATTTTGGGTGGAGCAAAAGTTTCTGACAAAATCGGTGTTATTAATAACTTGCTTGAAAAAGTTAATACTATCGTTATTGGTGGAGCAATGGCATACACTTTCCTTGCCGCAAAAGGTGGAAAACTTGGAAACTCAAGAGTTGAACTTGATAAAGTTGACTTAGCGAAAGAGTTGATGGCAAAAGCGGAAGAAAAAGGTGTTAAAATCCTTCTTCCTGTTGACACTGTCATCACAAATGAATTTAGTCCAACAGCTGATGCGAGAACTGTTCCAAGTATGGAAGTTCCAGACGGATTTGAGGGTCTTGATATTGGCGAAAAAACAAGAGAAATTTTTGCAAATGAAATCAGAGGAGCAAAAACTGTCATCATGAACGGACCAATGGGTGTTTTTGAATTTGACAAGTTCGCTCAAGGGACACTCGCAATCGCAAAAGCAATCGTTGAAAGTGGAGCAATCAGTATTATCGGTGGTGGAGACTCAGCTTCAGCAATTGAAAAAACTGGACTAAAAGACAAAGTGACTCATATTTCAACTGGGGGTGGAGCATCACTTGAATTTTTGGAGGGAAAAGAACTTCCGGGAATCGCAGTTCTAAACGACAAATAAATTAAATATGGAATATTGAATAATTGTGATGAAAATTAATTGTCAACACATATTCAATATTAAAAATTCCATAATAAGGAGTAACATGAAATACAAAGGTATAATCTTCGACCTAGACGGTGTTATTTGCTCAACAGATGACTACCACTATGAAGCGTGGCAAAAAGCGGCGGACAGCCTAGGCATCTATTTTGACAAAGTAATCAACAACAGACTTCGTGGAGTTTCTCGCGCGGAAAGTCTTGAAATCATTCTTGAACGCCATGACGGAACAATGAGCGAAGAAAAAAAACAAGAAGTCCTCAAATACAAAAATGACATCTATCTTGAACTGCTTCAAGGTATGAGCGAAAAAGATCTTGACCCAAAAGTCAAAAGCACTTTAGAAACTCTCAAAGCGAAAGGATTGAAACTTACCATCGGTTCGTCAAGCAAAAACGCAAGACCAATTTTGAACAAATTGGGACTTGGCGAGTTTTTCCACGATATTTCAGACGGCACAATGATTCAACGTTCAAAACCTCATCCAGAAGTTTTCTTGATTGCTGCATCACTTGTGGGACTCACTCCACAAGAAAATCTAGTCATTGAAGATGCTCACGCAGGAGTTGAAGCAGCTCACGCAGGCGGATTTGATTGCGCAGCGATTGGCGATGCAATTGACAACCCACTTGCAAAGTTCAAGTTGAATGAATTTTCAGATATCTTGAAAATTATTGAATAGCAAAATAAAAAGATACTGCTTTAAATTAAGCGGTATCTTTTGCTTTAAAATCACTTGTTTTTATTTTTTCGTTGTGCTATAATAAACGCAGTCGAGAGTCGTGGGGGGCGCTTGCGCTCACATGGTTGAGACCAGTTTATTTCAGCGCGAAGCGCTATAGTTAAAATTTTAATGGACAAAAATCTTGAAAACAACACTAAAGAAATTTTTCAAAAAATTAAGTATGCGTGTGAAAAAGCAAGCAGATGTGACAAGGAGATAACACTCCTCGCCGCAACAAAAACTGTTTCATCCAATGTTATTAAATGTTTATTGAATCATGGTATAACCGAGGTCGGAGAGAATCGTGCCCAAGAGCTGGTGGAAAAATATAATGCTGAATTTGGGCTTAATTGGCACTTTGTCGGACATTTGCAAACAAACAAGGTCAAATCTGTTGTTGGAAAAGTCACGCTTATTCACTCTCTTGACAGAGTTTCTCTTGCCGATGAGATTAATAAATGTGCTGAAAAAATGAACATAATCCAAGATGTTTTGATTGAAATCAATATCGGAGAAGAAGGGAGTAAAAGCGGAATAGAAGTTTGGAAATTTGACGAATTTTATCAATACGTCAAATCAAAAAAACATCTTAACTTGAAGGGAATAATGACAGTTTTGCCAATAAACGCACCAGAG
>WQSV01000174.1 GCA_009787685.1 Bacillota bacterium | reverse complement strand
AACTTCGTGGCAATTTTTTATTATCCAATTTCCTAGTAGAACACGGAGAGCGTCAAACCAAGAAAAAGGACGAATTAATTTTGTTAACACTATTATAGCAACAAAAGATTTTGATGTCTAGCGTTTTTACCCGATATTTGAGATATTTTTCGAATCAAATCCAAACCTTTCACTTTGAACTTTAACTCTTTCTTGTCTCTCTTTTTCTAATCTCAATTTTTCTTTCTCTTGTTGTTCTTTTTCAGTTAAAGGAGGCGCTATTGCGACCAACCCTTTCTTTTCAAGATATCGGTCTTTTCGAATAAGTTTGCTTTCAATAAGATTTCCACTATCGTCAAAATATTGCAAATACCCCTCGCTTGTTAGTTTGCTTTGTCCGTTTTTCACTCTCACTCTCTCCCCTGTCATCGCTTCCGAAGAAACATACTTTCGTTCAAAGTCGACAATTTCTTCATCTTTTGGCTTGCCCCCCCTGTGGGTCACGACACTTTTTGTTTTTATTTCATAGGGAAGTTCTTCTCCATAGAATTCAACAACACAATAAGTGTTCGTCCCATAGGCTTTGATGAAAACTGGAGTTTTGCCTGTGTTTTTGAATATTAAATCCGCCGAACCCGAATTGACCATTGCGTCGAACGATGGTGAAACATAGCTTGAAATCAAAGAATGGTTTCTGACTTGTGTTATTTCCATGTCAGCACGGATTGCGGCGTTATAGAGTGTTGTTGAGGCTTGACAAACGCCTCCTCCTATTCCATCAACATATTCGCCATCCATTATTATTTTCGCCGACTTAAAACCCTTCTCTGCAGTTCTTTGCCCCACTGTTTTGTTGAAAGAAAACTCTTCTCCGCTTTCAAGCCTTGTTCCGTTGATTTTTTCCATTGCAAGTCTTATGTTATGAACTCTTCCCGCACCACTGTTTTCATAAGTCGTTTTGAACTTTGCTCTCAAATGTGTCAATCTCATATTATCGAATGATGTCACACATGGTTCAATCATTCTCGGAGTCACAAACACTTTTGCATTTGAATCGAGCCTCAAAGCATAATAGATATCTTGATAGAGCCTTGCCTCATCAACAGCATATCCTTTTTCTTCTCTAGTCACATGAAATGACGGCTTTTTGTCAGGATGAAAATATATTTTTGAGTTAACTGGTTCACGAGTAATCTCTTTGATAACACTGTCAATCTTTTTTGGAAGCAATGGATAGGAATAAAGAAGTGCGTCTTTGAATGAAGCTCCAATTGAAAGACTTCGATTCACCATTTCTAGTTTTTCTTTGTGGTTGTGATTAATTCGACGATTGAAAATCTGCTGAGCAACAAGATGATCTGTTGGAGTTATGAAGTCATCTTGATAAACAAATGTTTTGTCTTTATAAACAATTTCAATTTTTGCCCACCTCAATTCCTCACCTTTCAATCTTGGGACGTGAGATGTGCCATATCGACTAACCGCATGGATTGCATTATCTTTCGGTTGCACAATAAAACCCGATCCAAAAAACAAACCAAGGGTCAAGAGAAACACGAACAAAAAAATATGTAGTGATTTTTTCTTCATCACTACATATTATGTCCAGAAAAATTATAGTTATTAAGATTTTGATGACTGTTTTTTGTCGAAGGATTTTTGGGCATAATTTCTTAGCCATTCGCCACAATTTAATTTGGGGTCTATTATTGCTTTTTCGAGCATATCGTTGAGAAGTTCTCCAACCTCAACTCCAAAAAATCCAATATCAACAAGAAGTGAACCATCGATTTTTAGGTCACGAATTGTTATCGGGCATTTATCCTCAGTCATTTGTTGTTTAATCTCAATGAATCTTTTCTCTCTTGCCACCCTTTCCATTCCCGCCGCTTTTCCATCCGCTTCAACAAGAAGAATCAGCTTGTCGATAATATCCCAGTTTTTTGCAATGAACAATCTCATTTTTGACATTGATGTGTTTTGCATAAGGTCATACATATGGTTGCGACACAATTTTTTCGTTTCGACTATGACTTTTTTGGGAAAACGAAGTCCATCAAAACCAAGAATTTTTGAAACAAGTTTCTCACTTTCAACTTCATGGCGATGAAAATTTCCCGCATCTTTGTGGGTTGTTATTTTTCCAATGTCATGCATAAGTGCTGCTATTCTTATTTCTGGCGGAGCAAACTTCACACATTGAAAAATGTGTTCAAGAACATCAAATTTGTGGTATTGACTGTTTTGTTCAATCCCCTCAGCTTCACATAGCATCGGAATAACATATTTCAAAAGACCCAGTTTGTGCAAAAGCTTCAACCCTCTGTAGTGAGCATCTTTCACTCCATATTTTTGGTCAGCATGCAGTATTTTTTCCAACTCATCACGCTTTCTCTCAGGCGAAATATCATTCAACAGGTGTGCATTTTCCATCGCAGACTTTGCAGTTGCACCATCAATTTTGAAGCCCGTTTCAGCAGCAAAACGCACCAATCTCATGAGTCTTAGCCCATCTTGAGAAAAAGTCAACTCCGTGTCGATTGCTCTGATGACCTTGTTCTTGATGTCTTGAATTCCGCCATGAGGGTCAATGACTTTGTCACCTTTGATATCATAATAGATGGCATTCATACAAAAGTCTCGTCTTTTTGCGTCTAGCCTCAAATCCGTTGTGAAAGAAACATTTAATGGGGTGTGTGATCCGTCGGGCGGATAGTTTTCTGTTCTGAATGGGGTGTATTCCCACTCATTGAAACCTCTTTTGACAATAGAAGTTCCAAGGCGATGATTGACCATTCTGACCATGTAGGATGGCGGAAGCATCAATGCAAGGGCTAGTTGTGGCCCACACAAGTCGATATCAGTTGGCTGACTGATTCCTGCAATGAAATTTCGAATATAGCCTCCAGTGATGTAGATGGGACTTTGAGTGTCTTGAGACAATGTTAATAGTGGTTTTGGAACTTGAATTTTCATGTTGTTTTCTCTCTTAGATTGCTATTATTATTTGAACAAACATTGCTCCTTGCGGGCTTTGAATGTCGGTTGAATTTGTTATTTTGAAGTAGACACTTCTGTGTTCTTGGTCGGGAACTGGCATATTGAAATAATTAAAGCCATGATACCTAAAACGTTCCAAGAATGGATTTTCGACATCATCTTGTGAGATGGATACCGAATTTTGTTTGAATGCAAAAACATTTTCTAGTGAGCGATTGATTCTTATTTCAAAGGCAATAAAGTCGCTGAACCCGATAGTTTGACGATATTGCAAAAACTCGTTCGCAAATCCAACTTGAAAAGTCCTTTGAGCGTTTTCAACAGTTTCAATCATATAGTCAACAAGCATTTTTGCACTCTTACTTGAGTGAGCAATGCTTCCCGTGACATAGAAACTCAACGACGAATTACTAGACGAAAAACTTCTAGCATGGGCATTAATTGGACGAAT
>WQSV01000173.1 GCA_009787685.1 Bacillota bacterium | reverse complement strand
AGCCTCTTTCAATTGATGTCCATTTCATGCTCGGCATTTTGATCATTTTTCATCTTGGAGCAATAGTTTCGTTTGGGGCAATAGGATTGCAAGTGTATGCGCAAAAATATGTTTCAGCAACAAGTGCATCGATGATAATAAGTCTTGAGAGTGTGTTTGCGGCAGTCATTACCATCATAGTTTGGCCAAAAGAGTTTAGTTATAGCTTGATAGGAGGTGGATTGCTCATCATGGTGGCGGTGCTGTTCTTGCTTTTTGATTTTAAAAAATTCAAAGAAAAGCGAGAAAACAAATTGAAAAAAATTAAAGACAACAACATTTAAACAACAACAAAACCTTAACAAGGGACGCAAAAAAACAAATGACAGTTTCAGTTTACAACGACAAAAATGAATTAGTTGAAATAGTTCTCGACAAAGAATTGGCGAGAAAAATTGCACTTGAAAAGGCGCTTGATGTTTCTCGTTTTTGCATTATTAACGGAGTCGCAACTAGGTATTCCGACAGATATTCTGAGGGCGATGTTGCAATTCCAGATGGAGTGACAAGCATTGGGGCAAACGCATTTTCAGATTGTCACTTGACGAGCATTTTTATTTCTAAAACTGTTCGAAGTATTGCTTCAAATGCGTTTAGCAATTGCACAAAACTTGAAAGCGTTGATTTTGAACAGGGAAGTGTTCTTCGAACTATTGATGAAAAAGCATTCTATGGTTGCACTTCGCTCAGTAGAATTGAATTGCCTTTTTCTTTGAAAAATATTGGAGTTGACGCTTTTTGCGGTTGCTCTGAATTATCGCATGTTGATTTTCCGTTTGATGTGACAAATGTTTATGGTGGAGCTTTTTCCGCTTTTGTTGACAAAGGAAAAACAATTCACAGCGTTGGGCTCTCGACTGTTAAATTTCCGGAGTCGTTAACAAAGCTTGGGCGTTCGGCGTTCAAAGGCAGTCAATATTTGAAAGAAGTTTGTTTTGAAAAAGGTTGCAAACTTGAAGTGATTGAAAAGGAAACTTTTGCGCCAATTTCCACCGTTAGAGGTTCTCTTTCTGAAATTGAAAAAATTGAAATCACGAGTGGATTGCGCTATATCACTATTCCAGCTGCGGTCAAAATTATTGAAGAAAAAGCGTTTTATGACTGCAAAGATCTCGGAGTTGTTGAGTTTGAAGAAGGAAGTCAATTGACAACGATCGGAAAAGAAGCATTTTTTCGCTGTTGGCTCATTAAAGAATTGAAACTTCCACCTTCAGTTGAAACGATATCCGAAGATGCGTTTACTCATTGGGAACCAAATCAAACGATTCACATAACAAGAACGCTCTACAAAAAATACAAAGATTTTTGGAAAAACCTCAAAGTAAGGGTTGAGTTTTATCGTCCAACAAAGGGGTAGTTGTTTTAGAGCGCAATATTGGAATAATTTTCAATTCAAAAGCCACTCAAAATTTGAGTGGCTTTTTGTTTTTTAAAACATGACGACTCGACGGTGAACGCATTTAAATCCATTAGGATTCTTACGTGAACACGCTTGAGGTTGCTCTTGTGAATACTGCCAAGTCGCCAAAAAAATTACTGCTGAGTGTCTATTTCTCTATAGTTAATGTTGACATGTTTGTGGTTTGATCCACTTATCCAGCCATAAGCTTTTAATAAATATCTGTTTGAGGTTGCGATGACGATTCCAGTTTTAACGATAATAAAATCTAGTGCTGAAAAATTGTGGTATCTGCCTTGACTTGTTCCGTTGTTTGTGTGATAATTTGTAATTGGATTTGATGCTGTGATTTCCCGCCCAATAGAACTTACTATGCTTTCTTATGCAGTTTTGCAAAACGCTTGTGTCTGCATTTAGCTCCGATTGATTTATAAACTGATTCTGCCATGTTAATTTAAAACTCCTTATATATCTTAATTCTATCATAGCCTCATTTAATTTTGCCACTTGACCTAAGTATTGCATCCATGAGGCATAATCGTTGAGTGTGACTGTGTATTGTGTTAGTTTTTTGTGAAATATTTATTTTTGTTTAATGGGGATATTGTTTGACATTGTTGTTTTTTGGTGGTATGATAGATGGAATATTATAAAGTTTTTAAACAATGGAGGAAACGGATATGTCGGAAATAAGGCTAGAGAGCGGGGAGGCTTTGCCGCTTGAGTTGCACAAGACAACGTTGATTAAGAAAATAAATTTGCTATCGGTTGATGAGAGGCTGGATGCGATAACTCGTGCTGGTTGCAATTCTTTTTTGCTAAAAAGCAAGGAAGTTTTTTTGGACATGTTGACAGACAGTGGGACGAACGCAATGAGTATTAATCAGCAAGGTGCAATGTTTTATGCGGATGATGCATATGCTGGAAGTGAAAGTTTTTATCGATTGGAAGCTGTTATGCAAAAAGTTTTCAAAAAGAGATTTTTTTGGCCATGCCATCAAGGTCGTGCTTGTGAACATATTTTGTCGAAAGTTTTAGTTAAAAATGGGGACATTGTTCCAACAAATTATCATTTCACAACATCTCGTGCGCACGTTCGAGTTTTGGGGGGGTCAATGGTTGAGGTTTTTATTGATGAAGCAATGAAGCCACGATCAACTCATCCATTTAAAGGCAACATAGACATCAACAAATTAAAAGCTGTCATTAAAGAAAACAAAGGAAAAATAGCGTTCGTTAGGCTTGAGGCTGGAACTAATCTTATTGGGGGGCAACCAATATCACTTCAAAACATAAAAGAGACTTATGCTGTTTGCAAATCAAACAAACTTCCGCTTGTCATGGATGCGTCACTGCTTCAAGATAATTTGTATTTTATGAAGGTGCGTGAAAAAGAGTGTGAGAATAAAAGTATTCTTGAAATTTGCAATGAGGTTGCAGATAATGTGGATATTTTGTATTTTTCAGCAAGAAAATTTGGCGCGGCAAGAGGTGGCGGAATTTGCTTGAATGATGAAAAGCTTGCAAACGAGATTAAGGAGTTAATTCCACTATATGAAGGTTTCATCACATATGGAGGAATGAGTTCTCGCGAAATTGAAGCAATAGCGGTTGGTGTTGAAGAAAGCATGGATTTTGATAACATTTCTCAAGCGCCACATTTTATAAAATATGCAGTTTCGGAGTTGGAAAAGGCTGGAGTTCCTGTCATAACTCCAGCTGGCGGGCTTGGAATACACCTTAATGCTCGTGAATTTTTGTCACATGTTAAAGAAACTGAGTATCAAGCGGGTAGTTTGTCTGCGGCATTATACTTGGTTAGTGGTGTTCGTGCGATGGAGAGGGGAACTGTTAGTGAAGATAGACTTCCTAGCGGGGATGAGCAAATTGCAAAGCTTGAACTATTAAGACTCGCTCTTCCAAGACGTGTTTACACTTTAAGTCATGTCAAGTTTGTTGTTGAACGGGTTGCATGGCTCTACAAAAATCGTGAGTTAATT
>WQSV01000172.1 GCA_009787685.1 Bacillota bacterium | reverse complement strand
TGCTAGTATTAGTGAAACAATGAACGAAGCTTTCAAAAACTCATATCCTTGACTTTTAGCCATGTTTTTGTCCTCCTTCTCTGACACAAATTGATGTGCCAAAATATTTCATTTGTTAAAATGTGTGTCCACAATATTAAACATTTAAATAAGTATAACATATAACAAAAAAAAAGTCAAAAAAAAATTAATAAAAAAATTTAAAAAATTTACACAAAAACTGTTGCATTATATTTTTAGTTTTGGTATAATAATCTGGTTGTGTTTGAGATTTGAAAATTGCAACACCTCATGGCGGCGTAGCTCAGTTGGCTAGAGTACTCGGTTCATACCCGATTGGTCACTGGTTCGAATCCAGTCGCCGCTACCAAAAAATTAAAAAGAAAGAAGGGTTCAATTGAGAAATTGAATCCTTTTTTTTGATATTACATAAAATTTGCTATAACATAAAAGGGGATTTCTCAATGCTTTACTTACTAGATAAGTGTGAAAATGAAATTGAAATGAAAGAGGACAACGAGCTTTTGCGCAAGGATATGGAAATTCTTGGGCAGATGCTTATGCGAGCGATTCGAGATGTGGAAGGAGAAGAAAGTTTTGGTCTTATTGAAAAAACACACAAATTATTATTATCTCAAAATGGCAGTTCTGACATAAAAACAATGTTACGCAGTCTAACAGACTCTCAAATGAGAAAAGTAATCTACACCGCTGCATGCTTTTCAATGATCTATAATGTTGCGGAAGATTATCACCACATGAGAAGATGGCGAAAGCGCAGAATTGACGGAAACACCATTGATGATGGAAATATCAAAAAAAGTGTTGGGTTTGCAAAAGAACAAGGAATGAACGATAGGCAAATTGAGGAGTTCTTTTCAAGTGCTTATATCGCACCAGTTTTGACTGCCCATCCAACGGAGGTGCAAAGACGAACAACTCTCTCAATAACAAAAAACATATCCTCACTACTTCACAAACGAGATAGCGTTGCGGAAACCATTGAGGAATTTGAAGAAATTGAAACTGAGCTTCAAGCTCAAATTCTAACTCTCTGGAGTTCTCGTGTCATGAGACTTGTTAAATTGACAGTCCAAGACGAGGTGACTGGTTTTCTGCGTTTTTTTGAAAAAACTTTCTTTGATGCTGTCCCAGAACTATATTCAAATTTGGAAAAAGAAATTCAAGTTAAAGAGGAGAGACTGAAGCCATTTTTTCAAATAGCAAGTTGGATTGGAGGAGACAGAGACGGAAATCCGTTTGTTGATGCCCAAACTCTAAAAGACACACTATTTCGTCATGCAGAAAGCGCGCTGGGTTTTTATATTCGTGAGGTGGGACTTTTGCATCGAGAGTTGTCGATGTCATCGTTGAAACTAACAAGCGACATTTCCAAAAACATGCAAAAGCTTGTTGATGCATCTCCAGATAAATCAGCGCAACATTCTGACGAAGTCTACAGGCTTGCAACAGCAACCATTCAAGCAAGATTGGTCGCAACAAACAGGCATCTACTCAAAATAGAGCCATGCATTACCTGCGCTTCCTATATTCAAAATGCATCATTATCCCACTACACCCATGATGAATTTTTGCTTGATTTGAAAGCGGTTGAAGAGTCTCTTTCTGGTCAAGGACTTGAACTGATTGCAAAAGGGAGGCTCAGAAAGCTGATTTACGCAGCGTGTTCTTTCGGCTGGACACTTGCTCCATTAGACATAAGACAGAATTCATCAGTGCATGAAGTTGTTATCGCGGAGCTTTTAAAGAATGTCGACAAGAACATTAACTATCTCACTCTTTGCGAAAAAGAAAGAGTGAAAGTTTTAAAAAGCGAACTAAATTCATCAAGGTCACTAAGGTCAAAGCACAACAAATATAGCAAAGAAACTAAAAAGGAATTGGATATTTTTGATGTCACATACGACTCCCAGAATCTTTATGAAAAAAATTGTGTTCGCACAACAATCATCTCAATGACGAATGGCTTGTCAGACATATTGGAAGTTGCAGTTCTTTTAAAAGAGTCGGGAATCTTAAGAATTAATGAAAAAGAATTGGATATCAATATCGTTCCTTTGTTTGAAAAGATTGAAGACTTGAGAGCCGCTCCACAGATTATGGATGAACTCTTGTCTTTGCCTTTCTATCAAGAGCTTTTAAAATGTCGTGGCAATATCCAAGAAATAATGCTCGGATATTCAGACAGTAACAAGGACGGGGGGTATGTGACATCGCGCTTTGAATTGTATAACGCAGAAATTGCATTGGTTGAAGTTTTTAAAAAACATGGAATCAAATTGCGCATTTTTCATGGGTGTGGAGGTTCTGTGGGTAGGGGCGGAGGACCTAGTTATCAAGCAATTTTAGCTCAACCAACAGGTGCCGTGGCTGGACAACTTCGCATAACAGAGCAAGGTGAAGTTATTGCAGCAAAATATAGCGACCCAAAGGTTGGAAGAAGAAACCTAGAAGTTCTACTTGCCGCGACCCTTGCAACATCAGTCAAGCCACCAAGAAAAACAGAGCAAGACGAAATCTTTTTAAAGGTTTTTAAAGAGTTGTCGAATAGCGCATTTGCAGAATATCGCAATCTTGTCCATGAAACCAAAGGTTTCAGTGAATATTTTTCACAATCAACTATCATCAGTGAAATCGCGGGTCTAAATATTGGCTCACGTCCAACATCGCGCACTCAAAAGCACACAATTGAGGACTTGCGCGCAATTCCATGGGTTTTTTCATGGTCTCAATGTCGAGTCATGCTTCCGGGATTCTATGGCTTTGGATCAGCTGTTGAAAAGTTTTTCAAAAAACATGGAGATGAAAATGGCGCAAAAACGCTTAATCAAATGCTTAAAGAATTTCCTGTTTTTGGAGTGCTTTTGTCTAATATGGAAATGGCACTCGCTAAAGCAGATATGAATGTTGCAAAAGAGTATTCTGAGCTTGTGACAAACAAGGCAACACGAGAGTTGATTTTTTCCAAAATAAAGAATGAATATGAAAAATCATGCAAATACCTTCTTGAAATAACCAATCAAAAATACCTTCTTGAAAACAATCCAACGTTAAAAAATGTTATTGATTCCAGAATCCCATCACTTGATCCACTAAACCATGTTCAAATTGAAATGCTCCAAAGAAGTCGACGGGAAAGTGAAAACGAAAGAACAAAACGAGTTCTGCATATTTCAATAAACGCAATAGCATCAATTTTAAGAAATAGCGGTTAATTCAATGTCAAAAAAACTTTAAAATATTAGAAAATACACCCTAAAAACACTTGCAAAAAAAAAAACAACATGATAGAATAGGATTCGGTTTGTGATTGCAAATCAGTCCAAGGCCCTGTGGTCAAGCGGTCAAGACACCGCCCTTTCACGGCGGTAACCCGGGTTCGATTCCCGGCAGGGTCACCACAGAATAGCGAGAACAGCGAAAAGCGTTGTTCT
>WQSV01000171.1 GCA_009787685.1 Bacillota bacterium | reverse complement strand
AACACCAAGAATTGCCAACAGAATACTCAAAAGAGTTCGAGATTTTGCTCAAGTGAAAGGAAAAGGAATCATCGACATTGACATTGCAAAACATGCCCTTGGTCTTCTTGATGTCGACAGCATTGGGCTTGACGCAATCGACAGAACATTCTTGAGTGCCATCATGGAAAAATTTGGCGGTGGGCCAGTTGGACTGGACACTATTTCATCTTCAATAAACGAAGACTCAGGAACACTTGAAGATGTTGTCGAGCCATACCTCATGCAATTAGGGTTCATTGCAAAAACTCCAAGAGGAAGAGTTGTGACTCAACTTGCTTATGAGCATATGGACATCAAGCCAAAAAACTGATAGCAGGTTGCAGACAACTGTCTTCGACCTTCTTGATGGGGAAGTGCAAGTGCAAGTGCAAGCAGAACCCGACAAGCCAGTCGAAACTAACAACTTGATGTGAAAATTAAATTTAACCTCACATTGCAAAATTGTAGAACTAGTAATTGAGATTGAAATAATATAAAAATCGATTGCTATCCAGCACCTCAACAAATCAAGAGTTCTGGAGCAATCGGTCACAATGCGATGGCTTGAAAAAATGCTTTGTTTCAAAACCATCGCCTTATGACTGGTTGCGGGTCAAGAGGAAAAACATAATCAACAAAAAAGAAAGGACAAGCAAAATAATGAACAAATCAGATTTTAACTATCATCTTCCAAAAGAACTAATCGCGCAAACTCCAATGGAGCCACGCGACCATTCGCGCCTCTTGGTCTATAATCGCAAAACGGACAAAATCGAGGACAAGCATTTTTATGACATTATTGACTATCTTGAAGAAGGCGATGCTCTTGTTATTAACACGACCCGCGTTCTTCCAGCGCGTATTTTTGGATCAAAAGAAACAGGCGCCCATGTCGAATTTCTTTTGCATAAACGCATAAACATGGACACATGGCACATTCTTTCAAA
Organism: Bacillota bacterium; assembly: GCA_009787685.1. GTDB lineage: Bacteria > Bacillota > Clostridia > Christensenellales > Pumilibacteraceae > WRAY01. The sequence continues at coordinate 2,507 of WQSV01000171.1, read as the reverse complement.
GCCGGCAAAACGCGTTAAATGTGGCGACATTTTCACTTTCAGCGAAAAGCTAAAGGCAGAAGTTTTGGAAGAACTTCCAGATGGTGAAAGAAAAGTCAAATTTATCTATGAAGGTGCATTTGAAGCGGCTCTTCACGAAGTCGGACAAATGCCACTCCCGCCGTATATCACTGAAAAGCTAAAAGATGAAGAACGCTATCAAACAGTCTATTCAAATCAAGAGGGGAGTGCCGCAGCTCCAACCGCGGGTCTGCATTTCACTCCAGAGCTAATGCAAAAAATCCGTGATAAGGGGATTAATTTTGTTGAAGTTCTCTTGCATGTTGGACTTGGAACATTCCTACCAGTCAAAACCGACAAAGTCGAAGATCACAAAATGCACGAAGAGTATTTTGAAATATCAGAAGAAGCTGTTGAAAAAATTAACACCGCAAAAAGAAACGGTAAAAAAGTAATTGCTCTCGGAACAACATCAGTTCGCGTTCTTGAAAGCGTTGCAAACGATGATGGAACGTTGTCGGCAAAAAATGGCTTCACAGGTATTTATATCTATCCACCGTATCAATTCAAAGCCGTCGATGCACTAATCACAAACTTCCATCTCCCAGAAAGCACCTTAGTAATGCTGGTCTCAGCTTTTTCTTCAAGAGAAAAAATTCTAGAAATCTATAAGCACGCTGTTGACAACAAATATCGTTTCTTCAGTTTTGGCGATGCATCGTTATTTCTATAATGACATGCATAAATTAGTGGAAAGAAAAATCAATCGCTTAAATGAATATGTTTATTCAAAGAGGAGAATATTTCATGACGATTTGAGCAAAAGACAAAGCGCATATTTTTAAAGAAGTTTTTGAGAATTTCGACGAAAATATTGCATGAGCGCTCACAGAATAATCGCACCTTATTATCAATTATGACAAAATTTTCATTCAAGTTAAAACACACCTGCGCGCAAACTGGTGCGCGCGTTGGAGAATTCTCAACACCTCATGGTGCTATTGAGACTCCTGTGTTCATGCCTGTTGGAACTCAAGCAACAGTCAAGGGTCTTTCTGTTGAAGAGGTTGACAAAACTGGGGCTCAAATTTTGCTCTCGAACACTTACCATCTCTACATGCGTCCGGGACAAGAAATCGTTAAAAATGCAGGAGGACTCCACAAGTTTATGAATTGGAACAAACCAATCTTGACCGATAGTGGGGGGTTTCAAGTTTTTTCGCTTGCGAAGTTGAACAAAATAACAGACGATGGGGTGACATTTAATTCCCACATCGACGGTTCATCTCATCATTTCACCCCCGAAAGCGCAACTCAAATTCAATCTGATTTAGGGGCGGATATTTTCATGGCATTCGACGAATGCAGTGAATATGGTGCAACTCATGAGTATGCGGAAAAAGCAGTCAAGAGAACACTTGCATGGCTTGAAAGATGCAAAAAAGCCCACACAAACAAAAATCAAATTCTTTTTCCAATCGTCCAAGGAAACATGTTCGACGATCTTCGTGAATTTTCAATCAAGGAGACCATCCCATATGCTGAATGTGGAATAGCCGTCGGCGGACTTTCCGTGGGTGAACCAAAAGACGAAATGTTCAAAATGCTTGATGTTCTCAAACCGCACTATCCAAAGAACATGCCACACTACCTCATGGGCGTTGGTTCTCCCGACTGCATAGTCGAAGCAATCATGCGCGGAATTGATATGTTCGACTGCGTTTTGCCAACTCGCATGGCACGTTTTGGTGCCGCGATGACAAGCAAAGGAAGGCTAACTATTCGCAACGCTGAATTTAAAAATGACCACACTCCAGTTGATGAAAAGTGTGACTGCTATGCTTGCAAAAGTTATTCAAAATCCTACATTCGTCATCTTCTTAATGTTGATGAAATTTTGGGGGCACGATTGCTTTCAATTCACAACATTCACTATCTAATCAACTTAACAAAAAGGGTGAAAACAGCAATTCTCAACAATTCTCTTCGCGATTTCTATGTTGAATTCAGAAATTCAGAAGAATATAACAATTAAAAACAATCACAATCGACCAATAAATGGAAAATAAATTCCAAATAATAGGAAAAAATCCCAATATAATTTATTTATTAGACTTTTTTAATCAAACTTTAATGAAAGAATTTACCAATTTGGTTGTAATAAAGACCAAATTGTGGTATAATACCGTTAAGTTGGCAGTCAAAAAAATGTCGACAAATAAAAAAAAGGAGACAAAAAATGAGAAGACAATCACAAGGAAAAGGACAAAGAATAACGGCTCTAATTTTCGGAATCGTCTTAGGTGTTGCAATTCTTTCGGGAGGTATCGCTTGTATGTCGCTTGGAATCGCAGCGGTAGCGGATGCTGGTTATATAACCGACACCGGTGTTTCTGACGGTTTCGCGATCGCAGGTCAACTAATGTTGGTTCTGGGTATTGTTGGAATGGTTTCTGGTGTTTTCGCAATAATTGGTGGAGCAATCACTATGGCGGGTAAAACAGCCG
>WQSV01000170.1 GCA_009787685.1 Bacillota bacterium | reverse complement strand
ATGTTCAAAAATTAATCAAAAAATGTAATGACTTTGGGGCTGGAGGAGTATGCGTTGCAATCGGTGAACTTGCTGATGGACTTGACATATTCTTGGACAATGTTCCAAAAAAGTATGCTGGACTTAGTGCAACAGAAATTGCAACAAGCGAAAGTCAAGAAAGAATGGCGGTTGTCATTTCAAAAGATGATGTTGAAACCCTAACTCGTCTTGCAAACGAAGAAAATCTCGACGCGACTCATGTTGCAACGGTCACTGACACTTTTGCTCTAAGAATGTTTCATTCAAACCAAATGATAGTCGATCTTCCAAGAAAGTTCCTTGACTCAAATGGTGCAAGACAAGTCGCACAAGCGCGAATTGAGGATGATATTCCAAAATATCTCCACAACATGAAGCAAGAAGCAAAAGAGTCGTTCAAAAAGAAAAACTACTCTCAAGCTCTTCTTTCTCTTTTGAGCAATCCGAACACGGCTTCAAGAAAAGGCATGATTGAAATGTTCGACTCAACCATCGGTGCGAGCAGCGTTCTCGTTCCATTTGGTGGAAAAACTCAAAACACTCCTGCAATATCAATGGCAGCACTACTTCCACTAGACAGCGGAAAAACAAACACAACAACTGTCGCAAGTTGGGGGTTTGATCCATATTTGATGGAACAATCACCATTTGTCGGCGCGATGTATTCAGTTCTTCTTTCGGTCATCAAAGTTGTTCTAACAGGAGCGCCACTTTCTTCAATTCGCCTAACTTTTCAAGAATACTTCGAACGTCTTGGGCAAGATGAAAAGAAATGGGGAAAACCTCTCTCAGCACTACTAGGAGCGCTTTATGCCCAATTAAACCTTGAACTCGGCGCAATCGGTGGAAAAGATAGCATGAGCGGAACATTTGAAAAAATAAATGTTCCCCCAACCTTAATTTCATTTGCACTTGGAATAGCAAATGCCGAAGAGGTTATTTCAAATGTCCTAAAAACAAAAGGGCAAAAAATTTATCGCTATCAATTAAAAAGAGACAAGAATGGGATTGTTGATTTTGCAAATCTTAAAGACTTTTTGAACTTGCTTCATGGCGAAATTAAGCGCGGACATGTCAAATTCGCGACTGTTGTTGAAAGCGGTGGAGCTGTTTCGGCAATCGCAAAATCGTGTTTTGGAAACGAACTAGGTTTTAAATTTGTGAAATTTTCACACGAGGTTCTGGACTCTATTTTTGATTCTCAGCTTGGTGATATTCTCATTGCAATCGACGATGAAGAAGATTTTGTTGGCTATGATTTGAAATTCCTCGGGGAAACAACAGAAGAAAAAGAATTCGTCATTAACAATGAAAAAATTTCACTGGAGAATGCATTAAAAGCGTTTAACGGAACTTTTGAAAACATTTTCCCTCAATTCGTTCCAAACAATGCAAAAGTGGAACCGATTGAATTCAATGCAAAAAAGGTAATCAAACCAAAAGCGAAATCAAAAACCAAGGCTCCAAAAATCTTTATTCCATGTTTTCCCGGAACAAATTGTGAATATGACACAGCTCGTCCGTTTCTTGACGCGGGAGCAGAGGTCGATATCTTTGTCATCAAAAACAGAAGCAAATCAGATATTGAAGAATCAATTGCGGAAATGGCGAAAAGAATTAGCTCATCTCAAATCATCGCTTTTCCGGGCGGATTTAGTGGAGGGGACGAGCCAGATGGGAGCGGAAAATTCATCGCAACAACTTTTTTAAATCCAAAAATATCCGAAGAAGTTCACAACTTGCTCTACAAGCGTGATGGCCTTGCAATTGGTATCTGCAACGGATTCCAAGCTCTCGTCAAAATGGGACTCTTGCCATATGGTCACATCAAACCAATGGAAAATGACAGTCCAACTTTAACATTCAACAATGTCTCTCGTCATGTGACAACAGTGTCCTATGTCAAAGTTGCATCGAACCTTTCTCCATGGTTTTCAAGTGTGAAAGTCGGAGATGTTTTCGCTGTTCCAAAATCAAACGGAGAAGGAAAGTTTGTTGCAACTGACGAACATCTCAAAAAATTGATTGAGTCGGGTCAAATCGCAACTCAATATTGCTATCCATGTGGAGTTGTCACAAACTCTGCGCCGTTCAATCCAACGGGTGCAGTCATGGCAATCGAAGGAATAACCAGCCCAGACGGCAGAATACTTGGCAAAATGGGACACGCAGAAAGAGTCGGCAAAAACCTCATGAAAAATATCGACGCCAACTTTGACATGGAAATTTTCAAAGCAGGGGTTAAATATTTTAAGTAAAAAATTAAGAATGCAGAATGTAGAATGCAGAATAATCGTTAGAATTAATTTAAGATAATTCGTCCTTTATTTTGCATTCTACATTCTGCATTCTGCATTAGAATGCTTTTACCAATTTCAAAAACTGAATTAGCCGAACGCGACATTGACCAGCTTGACTTCATCATGGTTTCAGGCGATGCCTATGTTGATCACCCGTCTTTTGGTCATGCCCTCATCGCAAGGCTAATAGAAAGTTTTGGCTATTCTGTTGGCATAATCGCTCAACCTCAAAACGAAAAAGACTATCGAGAATTGGGAGAGCCCAAGCATGCGTTTTTGATTTCTTCTGGAGTTGTTGACAGCATGGTCAACAACTACACCGTTGCCCTAAACAAGCGTTGTCGCGATGAATACAGCGACAACGGCATTTATGGCAAACGTCCCGACAGGGCGCTAACAGTCTATTCAAAATTTTTGAGAAAATATTTTCCCGAAACTTTTCAAATCGCAGGCGGAGTTGAAGCATCACTTCGCCGTTTTTCGCATTATGACTATTGGTCAAATTCAGTCATGCCATCAATACTCGCGACCAGTGAAATCGACCTTCTCATCTATGGAATGGGGGAGTCGGTTCTTTTTAACATGTTCAAGCTCTTGGGTAAAGGAATTCCGCTTTCAAAAATGAAAGACCTCAAAGGAACAGCCTACATTTCAACACTTGAACATATTCACAAAGATGCAAAAAAAGCAGTCTCTGGACCAACCGACAAATTCATGCCCATATCTTCACATGAGAAAATAAAAAATGACAAAGTCGCCTATGCAAAGGCATTCGTGCAATGCCAAAATATGGAGAAGGGAATAATTCAAAAACAGAGCGAAGAGTTAAAGGTGAAGAGTCAAGACGATGACAAATTGGACACTCCCACCACTCTCCACTCTCCATTCTACATTGTCTGCAACCCCCTTCCCGAACCCCTCCCAGTTGACAAAATGGATCTGGTCTATGCTCTTCCATTCACAAAAAAAGCCCATCCAAAATATCAACATATTCCAGCCCTTGATGAAGTCAGCTTTTCAATAACATCCCACAGAGGATGTTTTGGAAATTGCTCATTTTGTGCGTTGACGTTTCATCAAGGAAAGCAAATCATTTCCCGAAGTGAAGAAAGCATAATCAAAGAGGTCGAAAATCTTGCGTCTCGCCCCGATTTTAAAGGCTATATTCATGATATCGGCNGG
>WQSV01000169.1 GCA_009787685.1 Bacillota bacterium | reverse complement strand
AAGTTGTTGGGGATAGAGCAACAGCAACAGTTCGAGCAAACAACAGAACAACAAGAGCAACTGTTCAAATTGCAATTGAAGTTTTCTATGGCGGAACAACACATGACATGGGAAGTGTCAGAAGAACAATAACTATCACTGTTGAACCAGAAGAAATTATCAATGGTGGTGGCAACGGCAACGGCAACGGAGACCCAGTGCTTCCGAATCTGACTGGAACATGGACAGGAACAACATTATTCATCTCTGGCGTTGGAACAATCAATCCATTAGCAACATTTGAACAAACAATAGGACATCTTGAAAATGTCTTTGATGACTTTTATGGAATTAATCCAAATAACCTTTTTGTTTTGATGGTCATTGAGCTTGCGGAGATGATTATTGATGATGAGGACGCAGACAATATGGAAGATGCCATGGAACTTGCTTTTGAAGAATTGGCTTTCTTGTTGCACTATGCTGAAATGGAGTTTGTTGACAATTTTGCAAGATGGTATATTGGCGATTTTCTTGTTAATGAAGATTTAATGATTTTTGTTCCAACTGCAACTGCAGGACTCTACCGAGTTTATGCTGGATTTGAAACAGAATATGATTGGATTGGAACTTTCAATTCAAACACGAATGAGATTAGAATTCAAATGATGGTTGAAGGTGCTTGGCTGGTTCTTTCACAATAACAAAAAAACAAAATAGAGAAAATAACAGAGGAGACTTACCGACTGTGGGAAAAAATAAGGATATGAGTTCATTAACGGCGAAAGAGAGAAAAGAGATTCGCCAAAAGGAACAAGAAAAAAAACTAAAAAAAGAGAAGAAAAAAGGTCACGTTTTGGGCTATGAAGCGAGAGAGAAGTCTCAAGACTTGGATGTTCCAGATGCTTCAACTCAAGATGAGGCGGTTGTGAAGCCAGCGATGTCGCCAGCAAGACTTGCGATGATGATTGCTGTTCCAGCGCTTGCGCTTATTCTGATTCTTTTTTCAATACTTTTGCCGGTGTATATTATTCCAGTTTCAACAATGGCAAGAGTTGATAATCCTGTTGCAAGAGTTCATCTTTCGAACAGAATGGTTCTTGATTTTCAAGTTTTTGAGGATGAAGTTCCAGTTCCAGCAACCAATTTTATCTTTCTTGCAAGGCAAGGTTATTTTGATGGTGCAATAATTTTTGACATTCAAAATGGATTTGCAAGATTTGGTGGTTTTCGTGACAATTCGTTTTTTCACAGAGAGCGAGACTATAATTTTATGTCTAATTTCAGAGGGCTTAACATAGGAAGCGATTGGGCGGCTGGAAGAAATATATTTTCTTATAGAATTTCTGGAAGTGGAAATTTGGTGACAAACCATGGTATTGAAAACCGCTATAGAGAAACGGGATTTCTTTCGTTTTTGCCAAATAGTGCGACAGAATTTCAAATTGCGCTAAGACGTGATGCGGATATTTATGCTGAAAATGACAATCTTGGAGCAAGAACAGCGATGACGGGAAGAGCGTTTGCGGAAGCACTTAATCAAGACACAAGAGACAATTTGTATCAATTGAGCAGAATTGGTGATTTGGAACAACATAATGGCGGAACAAGAACAATGCCAGGAGTCGCTCATTGGAGAGTTCCATATCAAACCATAACAATAACAAGAATTCAATTTTTTAACCTTAATCGCTCAAGATGGACTCCAGACCCAGATGGCAGATTGGACAACAATCCTCGCAAGTGGACTGATGCATTTAACTTCTCTTATTGGAAAGATCGACATAATGTTACTGTTTGGTCAACTGGTATTTCAGCGCCGGGAAGTCCACCAAGAAACTAGTTTGATTTTCTTCGACTAACTTGTGTATAGAAACATTAAAAAATACCTACTATATCTTTTATAGGAGGTATTTTTTTCATGATAATAGGATTAGTTCTTTTAGGCATTGTTGCAGTTTTGATATTTTTTGGAGTTGCGACAAGGTTTTTTCAAAAAATCGGATTGCCAAGTTGGGTTGCTTTCATTTTGGTTGTTGCCTTTGTTGTTGGTGCAGTTGTTCCAAGCATCAGAATTGGGGATAATTTTTCGATGAATGTTTCGGGCTTCATGCTTCCAATTTTGATGACAGTTATTTTGTTTGCTCTTATTGGCGGAAGACGCTCGGTTGCAACAAAAAACACTTATGAAGGTTTGAGAGCGTTTTTTGCAATTATCGCAGTCGCTGGAGTTGCCGTTGCAACAAGGCTTTTAATGGCGCCAACCAATTTTGCGTCGGTCATAACGAGCAGCGTCATAATCGGTCTTGTTGGTGGTGTCGCCGCATATCTTGTTGGAATGAGTCGACTTGCAACTTTGACAGGGGCAGTTGGCGGAATAATGCTTGGTGATGTTATTGTCAATCTTGTTCAACATTATAGTTTTGGGAGAGACTATTTTGCGTTCGGTGCAAGCGGAGTTTTTGATTCAATTGTTTTAGCATCAGTTGTTGGAATTTTGGTTCTTTCTGCTATTTCAGCATTGAGACATGCTCAAGCAAGAAGAAATGTTAAGCGTCATTCATTGAGTTTTGAAGCGTCGGAAGACCAAAACTTGAATGAATACGAACATTACCACAAAGTTGAAGGAAAGAAAGACAAAAATGCAGTGACAAAAGAAGAAGAAGAAAAATTCAGAGAATATTTTGACTAAAGGTGGAGAGTTTAAGAGTGAAGATATTGTGAAATTAAAAATGTTCTTATTTTTACTCCTTACTCTTTCGTCTCTTACTCTCAAAAATTCGCTTTATTTCGCTTGCGTCTGCTGGTGAAATATGATATAATAAAAACATGAAAATATCTCGTGTTTTGAAAAATTCAATTGCTTGTGAGCTGGGTATTAAATCTGGCTCACAAGTTTTGGCATTTGATGGACACGAAATGGTTGATTTGTTTGATTATGATTTCTACAACGGTGAGGAAGAATTTGTCTTGACAATAAAAGAGGGGAGTGAGGTTGTCGACTATGAAATCGAAAAAGACTTTGATGAAGATCTCGGACTTGAATTTGAAGACACTTTCAAAATACGTCAATGCAAGAACAAATGTATTTTTTGTTTCGTTGACCAATTGCCGAAAGATGGAAGAGTTCGAGAGACTCTTAAAATAAAAGATGATGACTATCGCCATAGCGTGATTTATTCAAATTTCATAACAATGACTAACATGACGGACGAGGATTTTGACAGAATTGCGAGATTGAACCTCTCTCCACTTTACATCAGCGTTCATACAACTGACGATGAAGTTCGTCAAATGATGATGGGGCGAAAATATGACGACAGCATTAACGAACGACTTGAGTTTTTGGCTGAAGAGGGTATTGAAGTTCACGCTCAAATTGTTTATTGTCCATTCGTTAATGAGGATCTTGAAGATAGCATTGAAGATCTTGCAGAAACTTGTGCTTCGCTTGCAATTGTTCCAGTTGGACTCACTAAAAACAGCAATCCAAACTTAAAGCCTGTCACAAGAGAAATTGCGGAAAATGTCATAAAACTTGTTGAGAAAAAACAAAAGCACTTTTTAGAACTTTATGGCACGCGTTT
>WQSV01000168.1 GCA_009787685.1 Bacillota bacterium | reverse complement strand
TAGCCATGAAGACAATCATATGAAGTGACAAGTCCTCTCATTGAGTGGGTGTTGCGGTATCTTCCTTCAATATAGTTCCCTTGATTGTCAGTTGGACGAGTGTAAGGTGTTGCATCAAGTTGATAGCCATTTCCAAAAACATTTCCAAAGAACCATGTTCCTTCCGCCCATGTTTCCATTCTTCCATTCATTTGAGTTGCAACCGTCGGGTTTCTGTCTGTTGAGCGAATTACTATGTCTTGGAATCTGAAAGATGGCGACCAGTGATAGAATTCGTCAAAAAATGAACCCGAATCACGAAACGCTCCAGTTTGAGCATCTCTTGCCCAGTTAAGCGGCCCGTCTGTTCCGATTGGCGTTGCATTGAGGTAGTTATTTGGAGTGTGGGTTAGTGTTGTTCTGAAATGAGCGCTAAGCAGTCCATTTGGGTTGCTGTTTGGAACGAGATAATCCCCAAGAGTTCGATAACGATTTAGGAGGTTGTCGAATCTGTAATTCGCCCCTCTGATTTGTGTTCCATCAACTCTTGTTTGGAATTGCCCATTTTCAAAACGAACTCCGTCTGAAATATAAGTGTAGCGCGCTAGTCGTTCAAGCAATCTTATGTCATTAAAATCATAGGTGTTGACAGCATCAACGATTTCATAGACAAATTCATAACGTGGGCGAAATCCCGGTCTTGTTTGTCCAGCAGATTCAGCAACAACTCGAATCACTCCTGTGTTCATGAAATTCACGGTTATAGTTCTGACACATTCGTTTGGATTATAAACAACTCTTGCAATGTTGTTCTCTGAATAATTTTCTTCAAGGAGTCTCACAAAATTGTTGTTTGCGTCAAGCTCTTCAATCCAAACATCAAGAGTGACAGCTCCGCGATAATTCCATGCTAGTTGAAAGGTGCTTGATGAATTGACAAATTCAACATCTCTCCATGTGCCATCAACCCAATCATTTCCAACAAAATTTCCAGCTGTCACATTTCCGTCACTTGGCAAAACCATGTCACGAAGTCCAAAAACTCTGTTTCTTCCAATACCACGGGGCGCATAGTTAATATGTCCGTGTTTTGAAGATGAAATGTGGGTCAATTCATCTGTTAAAAGGTCTGTGACATTGACAGTATAGTGAAGAGTGATTTCACCCATTGAACCGTGAACGGTCGCAATTAGAGCGGTCGAAGCCCTTCTCACGCCACTTAAAGCATCTATTAGACGAAGTGAGTAGAATTGATTACCCTCTTCATCCACTCCAAGTGCTGCAACAGGATTGCTTGGAAGTGAACTTTCTCCAACCCCCCATGACACCAATTGCCAATCTGGGTCATTAGTGACAACATTGGGCAAAACGAACCTTTGCTCAACCGATTCAAAAATTCTGTTGACACTCATTCGAGACAAAGCATAGTAATAATCGTCATCTCTTCCGCACGCCGAAAGCATGATAACTGGCAAAAGCATTATCACACCAAGCGTTAATATTAAAAGTTTTTTGAAATGTTTTTTCATGAAATTTTCTCTTTCTCGATGATTGAATTATCGAGCCCCTCATGTCGCAGGAAAGATGAAATTGCCTGAAATCTTTGATTGTGGTCAATTTCAATATTCTCATCTCCACTTGATATTTTTCTTCTCCAAACAAAAATACATCTTACTATTAGAATACGAAATTAAAAAAATCTAAATTACACAAAACAATCATTCCTTCTCTCTACTCTATTATTATGCTGACAACAATTGCAAAGTTTGTTCCTCTGAAATTCGTTGTCACTGTCACATAAACTTCGCCTATCCCAACAATCTCTGCACCGTCTCTACTAATTCTCAAAACATTTGTATTACTTGAAGTGAAAATCAAGTGCCACAAAAATTCCGCTCTTTGCTCATTCGCCAAGTATAAAATATTAAATGGAGCGACATTAAACCCTCTTTCCAAAATAGCCTTTAGTGGAATGAAATTCTCCTCATGCAAAATGTCATCTTTGGTTATTGTGATTTGCCCGTCAAAACCAACACGCAATCCGAAGTCAAGAACACTTTCCGCTCCGTGTTCTTCCCAGTCCGACTCAATCCCAACTCTAAACAAATCAACGTCAAAACCAAAATAGTCAAATGCTGTCTCGTCAGTTTCAACGATGACAAAAACTGAGAAGAATCTGTCGACGTTATGCATGACCACGATTTCAATGCCATCTCTTGGGTCAGTTGAACGCATGTTTTGCAAAATGTGAATTCTGCCATCATCACCAACTCTTGCAACGTCTGGGTTTGAACTTTCAAACTCAAGTTGGTCTGTTGATGCTGCAGCTGGATAAACAACGAGATACCTTTCAAAATCGAATTGTTCACCTCTACGACCAAGGAGTATTAGATTGTTTGTTCCATATTGAGCGTGATACTCTGGAGTTGAGCTGAAAATATTTTCATTAAAATGAACATTTTGAACTGGATTAAACAATAGTGTTCGACCAACAAACCCCGCAATGGCAAAGACCAAAACGACGATGATAACAGGGAGTATGAATAAAAATAGTAGTATTGTTTTTTTCATTGTCTATTTATTTCTACAAGCGCCTACATTCATCGCGCATGAAAAATCATCTTTTTGCAAGAGTGTGCCCGCTCTCAACATCTCGCAATAGTGGTTGTTTTTATTAGGATGTCGAGGTTGACGCCCCCTAATATTATTGCTCCAATCTATAGTATCTTTTTGGTCCATCAAGGAACAACAATGTTGCGAAAGATGAACCGAAAACCACCGAGAAAAGAAGAAGAAATATTCTAAATCCTTGTCTTGATATGTCAACAATATTGATATCAAATGCGGCAAGAAGTGCGATTGCTCCAAAACCAAGACCCAAGATAGTTCCAAGAATAATGATGAAGTTTGCATGGCCAGTGCTTTTAGTTAGCTCTCCCGTGCCAATTTGGTTGCAAAGAGGTTTTCTCAAATCAATATAGGTTCCAAGACAAATATAACCAATTGACATGAAAGTTGAAATGACCAAAAGCATCAGAACATCGACTCCAGCAAGCCCCGGTATCATTCCACCTGCTCCATCAATATTTCGATGATTAATCATGCTGAGCGAAACACCAACTGCAATTGCAATGAACATTGGAATGAAAACTATCAATGACTTAATCAAAAGCTGGGCTCTGAATGAAATGGGAATGAGTTTGGTGTGATAAATGTTGTGACCTTCTCTTGAAATATTTGACGCCGCAAACGCGCTTGCTAGCGGAATGAGAACAAGAGAGATTAGAAGCGTTATTTCAAAACTCATCGCAGCAGCCATATCCGCTTGTCCATGGTCTCGGAGTGACTCAAACGCGGCGTAGTTTGCAATTCTGTTTGAAAAGAAAATTAGTAATGGAGTTATTGCAACAACGAGAATGAATTGGAAAGTGTAGTTTGAAGAGCGAAAGATGTTTCTGCGGTCTTTTCTTGCAACTGCTTTATGGGGGCTAATTCCTTTGTATTCTCCTTTTGCTTTGAATCCAGAAATGGTTCCATGTTCTTCGAGGTAGAATTTTTTGTATTTTAGATTTGCAATATAGAACGCTCCAGTGAAAAGAATCACGGAAGCAACGAGAACAATCGCAAACCACATGAAAAAACTTCCCGCTCCA
>WQSV01000167.1 GCA_009787685.1 Bacillota bacterium | reverse complement strand
GAATTTTGAGTTCAATGCATTAGGAAACAGATGGATTTCATGGGACACGGTTGAAAATGCTTTTCAATATCATCTAAGAATTCTTGCAATTCAACCACCGTCGTTTACTGTTTTGGAAAGATTTCACATAACCCCGTGGGGTGATCCATATTTGAACCTTGCTCATATCGGCTGGGGAGGAGTTGCGCTTGAGGATATGTTCTTCATGTTTGAAGCAGTTTCAACTTTGAATGCAATCTATTTTGGAAGTGAAGTGTTCAACTATGCAAATCGTAATTTTTCTCTTGAAACAGCACCAAGTAATTTTCGAATTGAAGATGGTTATGTGAAGTGGACTCCTATTAGAATTGAAGGTGTTTATCATATTCAGCATTTCAACGTGAGCGTTTCCCACCCAATGGCAGGCTTTGAAGTTTCCTACACAGGTGACTCAACAAGTGTCGAGCTTGATGGTTTTTTTGATTTTCTCTATGATGTTCTTGACTATGATGTTCCAATAACCATTAGCATCGTTGCTTTAGGGTTTGAATATGACGTTGATGAGACTAAAACATTCTTTGCAAGAAGTGAAAGACAATATATTGTTTTTTACTTAAAAGATATTCAATAAAATAATCAAAAAAAAATCTTCATTGACTAAATAGTCTGTGAAAATTTTTTGTTTGTTTTGTTGATAACATTCAGCATTCTTTAAAGATAATTAGAACAAGAGGCAAGGCGGAGTGCTTGACTGAAATCATTAAATATGATAACATGTTGACATGAAGAAAGAGTTGTTAAAGCAATATTTTGGACATGAAAATTTTCGAAGTGGACAAGAGAAACTTGTTGATAGTGTTTTGCATGGAAGAGATTGTTTGGGCGTTATGCCAACTGGTGCGGGGAAATCTGTTTGCTATCAACTGCCAGCAATGATGAACGAGGGCGTGACGATTGTTGTGTCTCCACTTATTTCACTAATGAAAGACCAAGTCGGTGCATTGAGAGAAAATGGAATATCTGCCGCCTATATAAACTCATCCTTGACGATTGCCCAAACTAAGAAAGCACTTGATTTTGCAAAAGAAGGGAAATACAAAATTATCTATGTTGCGCCAGAAAGGCTGGACATGGATTCTTTTGTGTCTTTTGCTCAAAATGTGAATATTTTCATGCTTACTGTTGATGAAGCACACTGTGTCTCAGAGTGGGGCCAAGACTTTCGTCCACATTATAGAAAAATTTCCACGTTTATTGAAAAACTTCACCGCCGTCCAATAGTTTCTGCGTTCACTGCAACAGCCACAACCGAGGTTTGCGATGATATTGTCAGACTTTTGAAATTGAAGTCACCGGAAGTCGTGGTCACTGGATTTAATCGAGAAAATCTTTATTTTGAGGTGAAAAAACCCAAAAAGAAGTATTTGGAAATTCTTGATTATGTCAAAAAAAATAAGGATAAAAGCGGGATAATCTATTGCTCAACACGGGACAATGTTGAAGATATTTCAAAAAGGTTGATTGAAGATGGTTTCGGTGCAACGCGTTATCATGCTGGATTGAGTGATCTTGAAAGAGCTAAAAATCAAGATGATTTTCTTTGTGACAAAAAACAAATAATGGTTGCAACAAATGCGTTTGGAATGGGAATTGACAAAAGTAATGTGTCTTTCGTCATTCACAATAATATGCCAAAAAATATTGAAGCATACTATCAAGAAGCAGGACGAGCGGGACGAGATGGAACTTCTGCCGATTGCATAATGCTATATGGTGACAAAGATGTTCAAACAATTAAATTTTTTATTGAAAACACTAATGAAAAAAATGATTTAAACTCTGATATGATTGAAAAAGTTAGACAAAATGACAGAGAAAAATTGCAACAAATCAAAGAGTATTGTCACACAACTGAGTGTTTGAGAAAAACAATTTTGGAATATTTTAATGATAATTGTGGTGCGATTGATGAATATTGCGGAAATTGCAGCAATTGCAAAGATGAGTTTGTCGAACAAGACGTGACTGAAATAGCACAAAAAATCCTTTCATGCGTGTCAAGAATACGTGGAAAGTTTGGGATGACCGTTGCTATTGATACTCTTCGTGGTTCAAAGAATGCGAAGGTTTTAAATTTTAAACTAAACGAAATCAAAACCTATGGGGCGCTAAAAGATATTTCAGAAAAAAGAGTAAAGGATATTTTCAATTTTCTTATTGAGAAAAAATATCTCGCATGTTCAACTGACAAGTTCCCAACGATATATATTCAACAGAAAGCGCATGATGTTTTGTTTGAAGGTGAAAAAATTAAAATGAAGTTGCCGATTGATTATGCAAAACGAGAGAAAGAATTGACATCCAATCGTTCACAAAAGCACTTAACACCACTCTATAACATCAACACTGAACTATTCATCAAATTAAAAGAACTTCGTGCGAAATTAGCAAACGAGCAGAAAGTCCCAGCTTTTGTTGTTTTTTCGGATTTGTCGCTGATTGATATGTGCAACAAAATGCCTTTAAACGAGAATGAGTTTTTAAATGTTTCGGGAGTTGGTGCTTTTAAGTTGGAAAAATATTGTGGTGCGTTTTTAGATGTTTTGTCACAATTTCAACACTTGAAGGAATTTCAAGTTGAGAGAAAGAAAGTGGGCATAGAGGAGCTAATTAATCTTATAAAAAATGAATTCAAGGTCAAAAATAGCGATGTGTATTTAGCAGAGCTTGCAGATCAAATTCTTTTCATGGTCAAAGAAAAGCTTGCTCTTGACATCAAAAGCAAGCCAATCAGAGATGCAATAAAAAAGTTTTTTCAAGACAAAGGATTGATTGAGATTGAAAAAGCAGGGAACGAAAACAAAATTATTCCAACAAAAAAAGGATTGGAAAACGGAATTGTGACTCAAGAAAGGGTTGGCAAACTTGGAAAACCCTACACCCAAGTTCTCTATGCTCAAGAAACACAACAATTATTAATTGACAATATTGAAATAATTTTTTTAGATATTGATTTATATTAATTCAATGTTTTGACTGGTGATTGCATGATGTGAAATTGGATTAATTTTAATAATATCAACAAAACAAAAGCGAGTGCAATTTTAAATTTGCACTTGCTTTTGTTTTTTTGGAGTATAGAGTTTTTGAAATAAGGAAATAATTCCTAGCGAAATCAAACAAAAAAGGAGACAACACTTATGTCAAAAACAAATAGCAACTATGCCCATTCAATTGCAAGATGGGATTTTCAGTATGCTCACAGGTTCATGAACTTTAAAGAGGGCGAAGCTCAATTTTTGCATGGACATTCGGGCTATGTTGAGATTGAAGTTGGAGGGGAAGTTGATGCTCGAACGGGCTATGCATATCCATGCAAAGAAGCGGTGAAGCTGATTAAAGAAGTGTCCGACAACTTTCATCATGGAACATTGCTTCAAGAGGGAGACCCACTGATTGAACACTTGCTCGCTGGCTATGAAAAAGCAGGAATTCGAAATGGGGTTCCACAAATAGATGAAATGAGACCGAAAAAATTGGATCATCCGCTGGTGAAGTCTTATCCAGAATGCAGGGTTTGCATCACAAAAAAAGTCACAACTTGCGAGAACTTTTGTGAGATATTTTATGAGCTTTTGAAAGACAAACTGAATATAAAAAAAATCACATTTCGTTCATC
>WQSV01000166.1 GCA_009787685.1 Bacillota bacterium | reverse complement strand
ATTGGCTTTGCGTGGTTAGTGAAAAGACCCGTCCAAACTGAACCAATTAGTCCGCCGGCATAAGCATCACTTGTTGATGATGTTGCATTGATATTTAAGCCTCTGACAAAAACATTCTCAATATTAATACTAATATCTCTTGCATAATCGAGTTCAATTCTTGAAATCAAAGCACCTGCAAAAACTTGAGAGGTTGCATCAATATTAAAATTAAAATTGTCTAAATTCAAATTTCTGACAGTCTTTCCATTTCTGACAACTCCGAAAAGTCCAGCATGTTGATGATTACCAGTGAATGTTAGTCCAATGATTGAACGATTCGCTCCATCTAATGTGCCTGTGAAATTTTCAATTGGTGGAATTTGATAAGTCAAAACAATATCGTTTCCAAGAACGAAAGTTCCCGATGAATTGTTAAGTAGAGCAACAAGTTGAACTTGGTTATATATTCTTGTTCCCGCTGGCTCTGCTTTAACAAAAGTAGCTTCATCACTAAATCCGCTTTCAATGTATCTCACTAGGTTTTCAATTCTTCCATCTGCCCTAACCGACACAACATGAGTTCCCGGAGTCAATCTTAAATCTCCCATGTAGAAACTGTTTGTGTCGCTAATTGCTGTGAAGTCACCCGAACGGATTGTGAATGTTCTTGCGTTTTCAACTTCACCCCATGTTGCTATTCCAGTTTGAGTGTTAATAGTAAAGTTCTGCGGAACGCTTAGCTGATAGGTTTCATCATAAAGAGGGTAATCACCATTTCTGTCACAAGCAGCAAACGCAATCGTTGCAAATATCGCAAAAGCAATTAATAAAATTGTTAAAAATATTTTTCTTTTCATGATTAATTACCTCCTCTTGCTCGATAGAACAACATGGTGTTTCTTCCTTCAACTTGGTGCCAATTTGGCCCTGCATGGAAACTTCTTGAATCTTCCATCCCGTTTGCAGAAGTGAACGCTAAATTCCAAGGCTCATCTCCCATGCCAGTCAAGTTTATCCATGAATAGCCGCCAGTTCTAAAAATGAACTTGACAACAACTTCTCTCCACTCGCTTGTTGGGTCTGGACTTTCAATATGAACTCTTATCCACTGGTCATTAGGCGATGTCGAGCGAGTTGTTCGAACAAGCCCTTGATTAGCTGTTGAATTTTGTCCAACTCCTAGTATTAAGTCACGGCAATTCATTCTGAAATGCGGATGAGTCCTTCTCAAATAAATCATGTCAGCAAAAACTCTGAAAGTTTGATAATGAGTGACTTTTCTTGTCCAGTCTATTGCATTATAGCGATCTGGGTGATGATGAGTGTTGTAAGTTATTTGATGATTGTTGTTTGAGCCATGGAAATACTTGCTTCTCAAAAACTCGTCTCCACCGAATATAAACGGAATTCCTTGTGCGAAAATCATCGCGGCATGACCGAGTGTGACCGTTCTGTGAGGAGCGCCTCCCCAATTGTTGTTCGATACTCTCCATCTGTCATATGCACTCAAGTTGTCATGAGCGAACAAATAATTGATTGATTGTTCTGGCAAGTTCGTGAAAAAGGGATCCCAAGCGTTTGGTCGAATATTTCCAATATAAGATGGAGAATGCAACGGACTTCCCTTAAATGCATTTTCAAGAATATTCAAATAATTGTTGTTAGCGTTAACGTTGCTACTTAGGCTCTCTTGCCACATAAGCCCTGCCGTTCCTCCATCATTAAGCGACCCTCTGATTGGTCGTCTCATTGCATCCGCATTAAAAACACCAATGTGCGCATTTGGACTCGCAGCCCCCATAAATCCCATTCTGACATACTCATTTCTTGCAGCAAAGTCTTCGGGTCGGACACCATGAGCATTAGAAGCAGCCCAAGGCTCGCCATAGAAAATGATTTTTCTTTCTGCAAATCTTGAACGAGAATAAACATTTTGATATCTCGGAGAAGTTCTTGTTTGACCCGCTGGAATTGCAGCATTAAAATATAATCCCCATGCTTCAAAAACTCTCATCGGCTTTGTTCCCATAAGGTCAAAACGGAAACCCGAAATATTATATTGAGTGACCCAAAGTTCGAGAGAGTCTCTAAAGTATCTTTCAACCATTGGGTGCTCGTTGTTAAGAGTGTTTGCAACTCCTGTTATTGGGCCATGCCAACCATATTCACCATGCTCAAGATACCATCTATGGGAAATTCCATAGAGAGTTCCTCTGCTTCGAACTCTTGGACAAGGCTGCCCAAGATTGACAACACACCTAGCAGCTGCATGCTCATCGTTTCCTCTAATAACATGAGGATTGCTGTCGACTCCTGTTGACCTTCCGTTGTTAAAATTTCTGTGAGCAACACTGTCATAGAGAAAGGTTGTTCTTGCAGTGTGGTTGAAAACTTTGTCCAAAATAACTCGAATTCCTGCTCTGTGGAATTCGTTGACCATGGTTTTGAATTCATAGATTCTGTTGACATAATCATATGGAGTCATTGAAAAGCCATCTTGCGGAACATTGAAATTCCACGGCTCATAACCCCAACCAAAGTCAGCACCTTTAAAGTCGTTCGCTGGCATGATATGAACATGAGTCACTCCAAGCTCAATTAAATGGTCAAGACCAGTTGAAACTGTCACACCATTGTGCGTTGTTGTTGTTCCACGTTCAACCGCTCCAAGAAATTTTCCGCGTCTTGCTGGGGAAACTCCCGAAGTGTGAGAAATAGTGAAGTCGCGAATATGCATTTCATAGATAACCGCATCAGTTCTTGACAAAAGCTCTGGACGAGGAACCCATCCACCAGTTGGAACAATAAGTGCTGGATCAATAACGATTGATCGTGAAACAACCTCAAGCATAAACTGAGGTTCATATGGACACGGACGACGCATAAAATGCGAACCCGGTCTTGCCATCATTGCGTTTGGATCTGGAACTTCGCGCCATCTATCAAGTGCATGAGGGTTCGTTGGATTTCCAATCGGATAATGATGATTAATTTCAAATATGTATTCCTCAAGCCACAAATCGCCTTGGACTGTGACACCATAAACTCGTCCCGGCTCAGTTCCCGCGCGGTTTTCCCAATAACCATTTTCAGCAGCCCATTCTCTCATTGGAACAAGGTCATGCCTTCTTGGTGCGCCATTTCTTCCGTCTGGATCAAGAACCAGTCTAATTCTTGGTGTGTCTGGCGACCAAATGCGGAAGGTTGTTGCCTCAGGGGTGTAGACAACACCAAGAAATCTCGATGCATCTCTTTGCAAAGTCACATCACTTTCCCAAGCAGCATAAACAAATGCTTGTTCATCTCTTCCTGTTTCACTCTCTCCGCCGACCGTTATGGTGCAAGCAAGAAACGAAAAAGCAAGAACAATTGTCAAGACAAACATTTTCATTTTCTTCATTCTCATAAATTTTCTCCTAAATTTTTTAAAGTAGTTTTTTTTACTTCAATTGCATTCTAGCACAAAAAATTTTTTTTGTCAAGTATCTTCGATACTTTTGTCGGAGAAATTTTAGCAAAAGCAATCTCCGTCAAGAGGGTCGAAGACCCTTGTCAACAGTCTTCGACTGATTTGTCGGGTTCTGCTTGCACTCGCATTCAACGTCAAGAGGGTCGAAGACCCTTGTCAAGCATCTTTGATGCGTTTGTCGGAGACGTTCTAGTAATAACAATCTCTCACAAATGGGCTGAAAGCCCTTGTCAATAGTCTTCGACTGCTTT
>WQSV01000165.1 GCA_009787685.1 Bacillota bacterium | reverse complement strand
CCCGCCAATATTAAGGTCAGCGTTTTGTCCTGTTGCAGTTTGAGCCCCTGCTCTTCTCAAAAGGGCTTTGATTCTTGAAATCAATTCTTGTGCTTCAAATGGTTTCGTGACATAGTCATCGGCACCATGGTCAAGCCCAGAAATTTTGTCCATTGGCTCTCCCTTCGCACTAATCATTATGACAGGAACATTTGAAATTTTGCGGATGTGAGAAAGAGCTTCAAAGCCATCCATTTCTGGCATCATGATATCAAGAAGAATGATGTCAAAGCTTGTTTCATTGACTTTTTTGATTGCTTCTTTTCCGTTGTGACAAATGCTCGTTGAAAAACCCTCTTTAACAAGATAGAGGTTCAATAGCATGCAAATGTTGATATCGTCATCAACTATTAGAATCTTTGGCATAAATAGCACTCCTTTTGTGTTGTGAAATTGATTTTTTTAGAATCAACCAACACAACCATCGAGACAATTAAGGTCTGTCTCAAGACCATTGAACTTCACATTTCTTCATTCTTTGTATGTATTATACCACATAAAAATACATAAAACAAGCGATTTTCACAGAAAATTCAAAATTTTTTAATTTTTTTTCTGTTATTTATTCATTTATGAACAAAATCAAGAAATTGCAAAAAACAGACATGTCCATGAAAGCATGCCTGTTTTTCAATAATTCCATCCCATTAACCTCTCCAATTCCAAAATTCGTCATCATCCAACAAGAACCTTGAAATAGTTTTTTTCGCATTTTCAACATTTCTTCCTTGCTCTTTTGCTTTTTGATAATTAGAAATAAGAATCTCTTTGTTTGAAACAAAGTATTTTACTAATTCTGGTTTTTTGAAAAAATATTGCCAAACAAAGTTACACAAATCGACTTTACTAAAATCAAACTTTTCTTTGTTAATCAAGAATTCAATCGGGTCATAATCATATTTTTGAAATCTTTCTAAATTTTTAAATTTATTATCAAGTGAAAGAATAGCTATAACCTGCAGTTTCATTAAATGATAATCTGGAAAAGATATTTTTCCTTTTCTCTCCTCATCTTTTTCTTTTAACAAAACATCCTCTAAGAAGTCTGCCAAATCTTCCGAATAAAGCAATATATTGGCATCCATCAGTTCAAAAAACAATCGAGAATTTTGATATCCTATAAAATGTTGCCAATTTTCTTTTTTGTTGATTTCTTCTCCATACTTCGCCTTCTCTTCTTCATTTAAAAAACTATACTTCAAATAACCCATCAAAATATTTTCATAGTCAATTCTATCTTTAAACTCATGATTTAGAATCATTTCAACATCTTTTCCTATATCCAATATAACCAAATTAAAAGCATAAAAATTGTTTTCAATTTGAAATTCATCTTTTGATTGAAACAAACCTTTCAGCAACGCACCTATTATTTTCTTTTTCAGTTCACTGCTTGCATTTTTTGAAAATATTCTTATGAGATTGAAAAAAAATTGAACCGTTTTGCCTAAAGATATTCCATTAAAAAATAATTGAGTTTTTCGTTCAAACAACTCAACAAACAATTCAATAACTTCTTCGTTGTCAATATCACTGCAAGAACAATTCAAAATAATAGCATAATTGTGCAAATACTCCTTTAGTTGAATCCTATCCAAATCTTCTTCTTCTGACAACAAACTATTGCAAAGATTCTTAAACAACTTCACCAATATTTCCTTTTTTATCTTTAGTTTATTGACTTTATATTTGTCTATCCATTCATGAAGTTTCTCTGCTTCAACATGCTTTGTCAAAATTTCCAACTCAAACATTCCTATTTCATACGGCTCAAATTTGTTTGTTTTAAAAAAAATTTCTTTCTCTTGCTCAATTTTTGAAGAATTCGCACATATCACAGCTTCCGCATACGGTTTTAGAACATTTGACAAAAACTTGCTGTTTTTGAATATTAAATGATTTCTAAAAAAACAAAAAAACCATCCCCAAGCTCGTGCTTTTAAAGACAATAATTCATTATAATCGCCATATGGATAAGCATAGCGAATAACTCCTCCAGAAAAAACCTTAACTACTACTTCTAATTCTCTTTTCATGCCAAAAAGCGCAGTTTCATCATGCTCCACCACTTGGCAAAACCACTCCAAAGATTTTTTCAATGACTTGTCGGCTATGTTTGAAACCCACCTAGTAAGTTCTCTCCAGTCTCCGTTTTCAATTTTCGTCATTAGATTTAAAACACGCTTGTTGTATTCAAGGAACAAGACATCTGGATTGATTTTTCCGCTTGAATTTTCCATTCTTAATTTATTCTCTATTAATTCACTGAAAGCATCAATAATTTCATTTATTTTTTCATCACCAAACATTTGACGATGCGGGAACAGCATAACTTTATAGAATAAATCTTCTGGTGTGGGAAATGATCTTGAAATCTTTTTTTGAAGTTCATCATATTTGTTTTCAAAATATAAATTAATTAATTCAAAATCCTCATTAGATTGAACATTTATTTCTGTGACATGATCCTTGCTTTTTCTTGAATCATCTTCATCTGTCCAATGCTCTCTCCAGCATATTTTATTTATTCCAGCCTTTGAAAACATTAGATTAAGATTTTTGCTGTGCTTGTTGTTTGGATTCAACAAATTTGAAATCGCATCATAGCTGTTGCGACTTCTTTCTTTTATGTGCAAATGACTGCCATACAACTCAGCATCAATCTTCAAAAAATCCCTAATTGCTGACACAGGAATAAAATTTAACTCTAATAGAGAAGACGGGGGTCCATTAATGGGGAAAATATTTCCCAAATAATACCCCCCAGTTCCACCTCCAACAAGATAATATAAAAAATTAAATAACCTTGTCGCATAAAATTTATTATTCACAATCCACTCATCATATTGTTTTTTGTATTTCTTAAAAATAGACCGCTCTAGCTCTTTTGAGATGTCACAATCAAAGCCATCAAGGTCAACAACGCCAACTCCATATTCCTCATAATATTCTTTGTCATATTTTGACTCACTGCTACTTCCAAGTTTTACTATGTAGTTGCGAATTTCTTTGACACTTTTTTTTCTCGATTTTCCACTCTTAAACTCTTCATCTTTTTTTAAATAATTCAACCAACTCAAAATTAGTTTTAAATTGTTGTCACCCATGCTGTAGCCAACAAACAAAAATGTGTGATCAGTCAACAGTGATTTTAAATATGTTTCAATCAAAACATGGTTTTGTGAATAATTTAAATAATCTTCCTCCTTCAAAACGATATTATCAAGGTCGTTCATATCTCCGTGCATTTTGATAATATAGCGCTCCTTATCATCAATCTTCAGAAGGTCTCCACCAGAAATTACTGTTTTATAGACATCTCTGTTGTAGTTTGTTGCCTTTTCCAACAAATCATCATAATTTGTCGTTATAATATGCTTTGGATTGATATCAAAAATTATTTCATTAATAATATTTGGTTTTTTGTTATTTGATTTCAGTGTGATTTCATTTCGTAAAGTGTTGCGATAAAATCTTCCGTGCTTAACAGCACAAACTTGTGGTATTTTCAAAAATTCATCACTTGAAATATCACGCTCACTGGGACATTTTTGAAAATTATTATTTTTGCATTGTTGATAATTTTGGCATTTAGATTTTGAAGTCTTACAAGCAGAGCATTTTCTTTTGTCTGTGCATTTCGTCCTGCCTATTTTAACAGCCATTGG
>WQSV01000164.1 GCA_009787685.1 Bacillota bacterium | reverse complement strand
AGCTGGAGTGTCAACAGCGAATCCAATCTATGTTGACCTTGCTCAAATGGAACTAGTGGATGCGGCAATCACGGCTCAATCTGGTTGGACTCTTGTCACGGGACTTGTTGCAAATGATCCAAGTGCTGCTGAAGCAAACAGGGACAGACTTTGGGTTGCGTCGAACCTTGCAAGAAATGCTCCAGCAAGAACTGTATTCATTCCAGCGGGCAATTTCTATTTCTGCAACAGAACAAATAACCTTGAAACACCTCGCTACAACATGACACTGACATCATGGCACGAAGGTATAACTTTCCGTGGAGCAGGGATTTGGCACACGTCCATTCTTGGCGGAGCAACTTTCACTTTGACTGGAAACAACATCGCATTCATGGATATGGCATTCCATGGCAATGAGGTCATAAGACGTGACAATGGCGCGAGGGCATTGTTTGAACATGGTTTTGGAGCGAATGAGCGCGGAGACGGGTTTGTTGCTCACAACCTTTGGATAACTCGATATAAATGTGGTTTTTGGTTCAACGATGGCATTAATGATATCTATATCACCTCAAATCGTGTCCGTGATGTTTTTGCAGACGGAATCAATATGCGAAGTGGTGCGGTCAATTCTCACATTGTCCAAAACAGTTTCAGAAACACAGGAGACGACGCAATCGCGCAATGGTCTTCGCCGGGACAAAACACCAACACAAGAGTCAGAAACAACACTATCGTTGTTCCATGGCTCGCAAATGCAATCGCGGTTTATGGTGGACGTGATCTTGACATTTCCTATAACATCGTTCAAGACACAACCCATCAAGGAAGTGCAATCAATGTTTCGCGTGATTTTGGGGCAAGAGAATTTTCTGGAAACATAATAGTCCGTGGAAACCTAATTGAGCGCAGTGGTTCACCATCTCGTTTTGGAAACCTCGGAGCAATCTGGATTAATGTTCAAAACACTATTAATCCAAACTCTTTAATTATTGAAGAAAACACTATTTTAAGTAGCACATTCCATGCAATTTTCCTCAATCATGGCGGAAGAATTGAAAACACTATCATAAGAAACAATGTGATTAATGGGGCGTCTCACGCTCTCTATGTCAACCAAGGCCCTTCTGGAGTTGTCAATTTTTATGGCAATCAAATAGGAAACATAACTTCTCAAAATATTGTTTCAAGAGGTGTGACAGTTGATCAAACGCCAAGCACAGGAGGTGGTAGTGGGGAGCCTCAAGTGCCTGTTGCAAGAGTGTGGTTCTTCAACAGCGGGAATTGGGCACAGCCAAGAGCCCATGCGTGGTATTATCCAATCTCTCCACCAAACTATAATACTCTTCTGGGTTCTTGGATGGGTGAGAGACAAAACATGAGAAGATACGGAGCAACAAACTGGTGGTATATTGACGTTGAAACTCATCAATCAACATTCAATGTCATTATCAGAGACGACACAAATGACCAAATTAGAAGAGTCCATGTTGCAATAAACGAATTCAATCGCTACATTTCATGGAACTCTCTGACCAGTTCGGGCAATGTCCACACCTCAAGACTAGCCGCGCAAAATGCGAGCAATTAAAAAACAGCAAAAAGGACTCCAAAAAACGGAGTCCTTTTTTCAAAATCGTATTAAATCGACACAAAAAGATTAAGATTAGATTAAAATTGCATTAAAAATAGTTTGACATTCCAACTATAATATGATAATATATTGACAGTGAAAAAGCGAAACAAAGCAAAACTGTCGCCAAGTTGGATGTTTTGGATATTAAGAGTTATCTTGAGACCAATTTTGTGGCACAAATACAGATTGTCTTTTGACAAAAAAACTTCAAAAGGAATAAAAAGAAACTGTTTTATTCTAATGAACCACCAAGCTTCGTTTGACCAATTTGCGATGGGGCTTGGTTTTCCGTTTGGAATAAACATTGTTGCAACTGATTCCATTTTTAGGCATGGTTTTTTGAGTTGGTTGATGGTGAAATTAACTCGTCCAATTCCATATTCAAAAGGAAGTGGAGATCCGGCCGCGGTCAAAACTATGCTTGGAATCATTAAAGATGGAGGGAGTGTTTGTCTGTTTCCAGAGGGTAATCGATCGATGTTTGGAGACGGAGGGAGAATTGTTCCCGGCATTGGAAAGCTGGCAAAAAAATTTGATGTTCCCGTTATTCTTTGCAGATTAAAAGGTGCATATCTCACTAAACCTCGCTGGAAAATAAAACCAAATCGAGGGAAAGTGACAAACGAAGTTGTGAGGATTATTCAGCCGGAAGAATTGCAAAGTTTGACTGCGGATGAAGTTCAAGAAATAATCAAAAAAGAAATATATCAAAATGATTTTGAATTCAACAAAGTTGCTAAAATAAAATTTAAAGGCAAAGCAAAAGCGGAAAACCTTGAAAGCATTTTGTTTTATTGTCCGAAATGCAAAGCACTCGATAGTTTGCAATCGAAAAAACATGATTTGTTTTGCAAAGAATGTGCTATGCATGTCATAGTCAATGAAGAGGGTTTTTTTGAGAAGGCTGGCGCAAGTGAAGAGAAAGATTCATTCTATATGCCCGAATCAGTTCCAGAGTGGGGTAAGTTGCAACTTGAACATTTGAAGACTATGAATTTTTCAGAGTATTCAGACAAATATTTATTCTCAGATGACAATGTGGTTTTGACAAAGGTTGAAAAAACAAGAAAGCAAAAAGGCGAGATGAGAGGAAAAATTGAATTATTTTCAAACAGGTTCACCGTTTGCGGAAAAGATTTTTTCTTCAAAGATATTGGCTCAATGTCGTTGGTTGAAGTGAGAAAACTGAATGTCTTCACGAACGAGGGTTCCTACACGGTTGACTGTGAATTAAAAATGAATCTTGCAAAATACATGTTTTTTGCTTATCACCTAAAAAGCCTTGAAAAAGGAGAGGAGTGCAACTTCTATGGGTATTAATTTGATTTCAAATGTTTTCTCCGATGCGTTTTGGGATGCAAGTGGAGCAGGACAGTTTCATTGGGGAATAATTCTTGTTTTTGCAATTGGCGGAATTTTGATTCTTGCCAACATTTTGCGTCGAAAAATCAGATTTTTGAGACGCGCTCTCATGCCGACCGCGGTTATTGCAGGGTTGGGGCTTTTGGTCGTCAAGGAAATAATTTTCCACACAACGAATGTGCAAGGGATTGAAGTTGGCGGATATGTTTTTCAAGGAATTAGAGTTTGTCCCTACACAGGTGAATCGTATCGTTATGAAATCCCAAGAACATTCGGACATGTTTTTCAAAGCGTTTTTTCAAGCATAATCTATCACGCACTCCCAATTGCATTCATTGCATTGGGGCTAAGAGACAAAAAAGACTACTCAGAGAGTATGACAAAAGAAAAAAAGAAAATGACAAGAGCTGCGACGATGAAGAGTGGAAGCGTCATGGTGTCTTCTTATCTTGTTCAAGGTCTTGTTGGTATTCTGGTAACGGTCTCTCTTTTTGCAATCATTCCAGAACTTCTTCCGGGAGCGGGACTGTTCCTGCCACTTGCGTTCGGACAAGGGGGGCCTCAGTCCTATGCAATGGGTGGAATATGGAATTCTGGTCCTGCTGGAGAATATTTCAACTGGCAAAACTTTGGCTTAACTCTTGCAGCATTCGGCTTTATTGCTTCGTCTATTCCGGGTGTTGTCATGGTCAATCGAATTGCAAAAAAGAAGGGAATAACAAGGCGCGGAAACGAATACCCAAAAGCAGGAGATATGCCGAT
>WQSV01000163.1 GCA_009787685.1 Bacillota bacterium | reverse complement strand
TTGTTCAAGTAGTTCAATTGAATTTGGGATATTCTTTTTAAGCAAAATTTGATTAACTTCATTGTTTTTGATGTTTCCCAAAGCTTCTCTAATCGCAGTTGCTGATGAGAAATTTTCAATTAATCCCTTGTCATTATAGTTGCTTTTTTGTCTTTTAATGGCAATTGGTTCAATATTTGAGTTGATTTTTAATAATTGCTTTAAGTATTCAACTGCCAAAATGTCATTTGATTTCATCTCAAATCCACTCAAAATTGACATAGCACTTGAATAAGACATCCCGCTTTTTAACATGTTTTTGAGTTTTTCATTGAACTCTTCGCTTAGTTGCAGGTTTGCAGTTTTTTTCAAACTTTCTATGTTGCCACACTCGCTTCCAAATGCAATATGGGTCACGGTTTTTATTTGATTGATAATGTTTATTGCGCCATAGCTAAACAGTTCTCCCGTCATTATGGCAAACATCGTTGGCAATTCAACAACAAAATCAGCTCCGTTTTCAAGAGCAACCTTTGTTCGATTTGCTTTGTTAATAATACTTGGTTCTGCTCGTTGAACAAAGTTTCCGCTCATAATGCAAAGAACAGCATCACAGCACGACATCTCTTTTGCTTTTTCCAAAACATATTTATGTCCATTATGAAATGGATTAAATTCGCAGATTACAGCACATATTTTCATATAAGTCAAATTTTAACACAATTGAAAGCATTAGTCAATTGCATTCAAATAAAAACCAAAAATAAAACAAAAAACTCCCTCTAAAAAGGGAGTTTTTTGTTTTGTCTAGATTTATTTCATTCGATTATTGACTCATGTCTTGCCATTTTTCTTTAAATTTTGATTTTGCTTCAGTGACTTTTTGTGATGGCGCGTCTTCAGTTGGGTATAAGTTTCTTTCATGCATATAATTGAATGCATCAAATTGGTCGCAAGCACACTCGCTCATTTTTTGGCTGACAAGTTTTCTCATGTTTGGACAACTTGACTCCATTAATGCTTTACTGTATGCTCCGCAAAGTGCTTTTTGAAACTTTAGTGCGTCAGTTATCATAGCAGTATCGTCAAGACAAGTTTGGTCTTCACTGAACTCTGGTGAAACTCTTTTTGAAACTCCATGAGACATAGTTTTTTGAGTTCTTGTTGGAGTTGAAGCAATCGTTTTTGATGCTTTTGTGTTTGATTTTATTTTTTCAGATCTACTCATATTTTTTGTTTTCTCCTTGGGTCTAAAGACCCTTTTGTGGTTGGGGAACGGCTCTATTCGTGTGAATTAAGGTAACCCAGAAGTGAATCAAATCTCTTTTTGTGGTTGTTTGCCCATGAACCGAATTTCTTTTTCAGTGTTGGGTCGGTCGCTTGCGTTGAAAAGAACAAACATTTTTGGTATGCCAGATGCTCCGTTTCGAGAAGTTCTGACAACTCTTGCAAGTTTTTTGATGTGATTTTTGGCATTATTTTCTTCCTCCTTTTGATATTCGGCGTCATATTCACCGAACATCTCTAGTATTATTATCAATCGCTTGACTTTCTAAACCCTTTTTGCTAGAATAGATTCATGCCAATTATTACAAGTATTACTCCGAATAAGAAAAATAAAAATCGTTCAAGCATTTTCCTTGATGGTGAATATGCCCTTGCTTTTGACAATTTTATTATTTTTAAGCACCGACTTAAAGAGGGAGATTCGATTGAAGAGGAAAAACTTCTCAAAATGCAACGTGAAGATATGGGAGGTGTTGGGTTTGAAAAAGCCGTGAATTACACCCTTATTCGAATGAGAAGTGAAAAAGAAATGAGACTATACTTGAAAGAGAAAGGCTACATGCAAGAGCTGATTAATGAAATAATTGAAAAACTCTGTTCTTATAACTACATAAACGACGCCCATTTTGCAAAACTTTATGTTGATGCGAAGAAGTCAAAGTGGGGAGAGAGCAAAATAAAATATGAACTAAGGCAAAAAGGCGTTAAAAGTCATGACATTGAGCAAGCGTTTGAGGATTTTGATGGAAGTGATGAAGCATATGAAATAGGAAAAAAATATTTAAAAGGTGACACGAAGGAGCATTTCGAAAAATTGAAAAGGTATCTCTTCTCAAAAGGTTTTTCATTTTCCGACATAAATTCCTCTATCATCAGAATTAAAGAAGAAATCGAAGAAGCAAATGAATTTGAGGATGAAGAATAACTGCATGCTTAAATCGTTGTCTTTTTCTGTTTTTTGTGATATTATTTAATCAGATGAACAACAAAGAGAATAAATCAACAGAATTTCAACTTCCAGATGGAATAAAAATTGGACACGCGCAAAACAATAAGACTGGCGTGACTGTTATTTTGAGTGAAAGTGGGGCAGTTGGAGGTGTTAGTGTTAGAGGATGCGCTCCCGGGACGAGAGAGACGGATTTGTTGAAGAACGAAAAAACAATTGACAAAATCCATGCAGTTGTCTTGTCGGGAGGATCGGCATATGGGCTTTCGTCATGCGATGGAGTGATGGAGTTTTTGCGTGATTGTGGCCATGGATTTTCTATTAATGACATCGTCGTTCCAATTGTCTGTGGGGCGGTTGTCTTTGATTTAAATCATGCAGAGTATGTTTTTCCCGACAAAACAATGGGCTATATCGCTTCAAAAAATGCGGAAGCTGTCAGTAAGAAAAGAGGTCAAGTTGGAGCGGGAGTCGGGGCAACAACAGGTAAAATTCTCGGAAAAGACAATTCTTCAAAAGGTGGCGTTGGAGTCTCGACGATTAGAATCGGAAGTGTTTTTGTGAGCGTCATAACTGTTGTGAATGCGTTTGGAGATGTTATTTGCCCAAAAACTGGCAAAGTATTAAGTGGTGCAAAACTTCCTAATGGCAAGTTTCTTGACACGAATGACTTCATTTTGAAAGGAAATATTCCAAATTTAATGAAGGGCGTAAACACGACTATTTCATGCATTATGACGAACGCTAGACTAACAAAAGTTCAAGCAAACAAGCTTGCTGACATTGCTCATAATGGCTTTGTCAAATCAATATCTCCAGTTCACACAGACTTTGATGGTGACACTATTTTTGTTTTATCAAAGGGAGAGGAGCATATTGATTTCTTGACTTTGTCTACAATGGCGATTGAAGCGGTTGCGCAGTCAGTGGTTGATAGTATTCAATAATTATGATAGGAATCGACATAATCGACATAAAAAGAGTTGAAGAAAAGGCGAAAAAAGAAACATTTCTAAAGGGAATTTTCACCGAAAATGAAATCAACTATTATCAAAAAAAAGGAAACAATCCTGCAACACTAGCGGGCATGTTTTGTGCTAAGGAAGCGGTTGCAAAAGCCTTTGGGATGGGTTTTTCAAAATTTAGGCCAATAGATATTGAAATCCTTCATCATGAGAGTGGAGAACCTTACGTTTCTCTTTCCGAAAACTTAAAAGCCATCTTGAAAAAGAATCCAAACCTAAACATTTCCATCTCCCATACCGACACTATAGCAACTGCAATAGCAATAACAACACCATAAATATGTAATTTTAATTTGAATTTCGTGAAGTATGTGTGACATACTTCACGAAATTCAAATTAAAAACACTAACATAATAAGAAAATGAAGAAAAATGAACAAATAAAAGTTTTGATTGTTGGAGTGAGTTTCAACAATGAGGACAAACATAATAGCATGAAGGAGCTTGAAAGTTTGGTTGAAACTGCTGGTGGCATTGTTGTTGGCAGAGTTATGCAGAACCGTGCGAGAGTG
>WQSV01000162.1 GCA_009787685.1 Bacillota bacterium | reverse complement strand
ATAATGGGGTCGAAAAAATCTAATCAGTTTTATCATGCTTCCCCAGAAGTTTTTTGCCTTTTTTCCATCCCATGAATCCGCCAACTGGTCACGAGCGACAAGTTCCTCTTCTTCTTTAGGTTCTTCTGTTTTTGAGACAATTGAAGTTGGCTTGTTTTCAGAGGTTGATTCTTCATTGTGCAGGCAGTCAGTGCTTGCGCCAAAAATATTGCCTGCCTCCACTGTTTCAAATTGTTCGACTTCTTGGCGAGGTTCCAATGTTGATAGTTCAGTTTGCCCAACCTCTTCAATAACACTTTCGTTTTGTTCGTTTTTAGAGGCTTCGTTCAGTTTCCAATGTTTGTTCTTGTTCATTATTTGTCACCCCCTTTTTCTAGCTCCTCTTCAGTTAGTTGCGAGAGTGCAATTTCTTTGTAGACCTCGCATGAATTCATTAATTCTTTGTGAGTTCCCTCTCCGACCATTTTGCCATATTCAAGAACAATAATTTTGTCGGCATCCATGACAGTTCCAATTCGTTGAGCGACTATTAAAACAGTCGAACTTGAAGTGTGTGCTTTGAGATTGTCTCGAACAAGTTTGTCAGTTTTGTAGTCAAGAGCTGAAAAACTATCGTCAAAAATATAGAATTCTGGATTCGTAGCGACTGCTCTTGCAATGGAAAGACGTTGCTTTTGTCCGCCCGAAACATTCTTTCCACCTTGGGAAACTTTTGAATCATATTTTCCTTCACGTTGCGACACAAACTCATGCGCGCAAGCAACTTGAGACGCTTTTTCAATAATCTC
This sequence comes from Bacillota bacterium, assembly GCA_009787685.1. Classification (GTDB taxonomy): domain Bacteria; phylum Bacillota; class Clostridia; order Christensenellales; family Pumilibacteraceae; genus WRAY01. The sequence continues at coordinate 2,972 of WQSV01000162.1, read as the reverse complement.
TTGGGTCACACCTTCCACCGCACCATAAGCAATGTTTTCCGAGACTGTGCCACTGAAAAGAACTCCTTTTTGAGGGACATAGCCAATTCTTTCGCGAAGATCATGTTGTTTGACTTCTTTTATATTAACTCCGCCAACCAAAATCTCGCCATCTGTGACATCATAAAACCTTGGAACAAGATTTATTAATGTTGATTTTCCACTTCCAGTTGAACCGACAAAGGCAACTGTTTGACCTTTTTTGACTTTGAAAGAAATCTCTTCAAGGATATATTTTTCTGCATCGGGATACTTGAATGAAACATTCTTAAATTCAACTTCTCCAACGTTCTCTGAGTTGAATTCTCGCGGTGAAACTGGGTCAGAAATTGATTCTTGCGTGTCTAGAACTTCTCGTATTCTCTTCGCTGAAACTAATGCTCTTGGAAGCATGACAAAAACCATGATGAGCATCATGAACGCAAAGAATATCTGAATTGCAAGTTGATGAAATTCCATGAGCGACGGAATCGTCATATAGCCATCGGAAACAAGGTGTGCCCCAACCCAATAGATGCAAAGAACTATTCCATGAATAACAAAGAGTATGACTGGCCAAAAAAGACCATACATTTTGTGAACATAAGTGTTTATTTTTCTGAGGTCTTCGTTCGTTTTTTCAAACTTTCTCCCTTGATACTCTTCCGCGTTATAGGATTTGACAACTCTTAGTCCCGTCAAATTTTCACGAGTCACAAGGTTCATCTTATCGAGAACGGTTTGAATAATTTTCAGTTTTGGCAAAACCAAGAAAATCAAAATTCCAACAAGAGCAAGGAAACCAACTATCCAAAGCACCGTTATCCAAGTGAGAGTGAAATTCAAATTCGATATTCTAAATGATGCCCAAATGATCATAACAGGCGCAGAAATCGCCATTCTAAGAATCGCAAAAACTGCCATTCTAACATTTTGAACGTCATTTGTTGAGCGAGTTATTAGTGAAGCTGGCGAAAACTTGTTCATTTCTTGAAACGAAAACTTCTGCACTTTATTGAAGATATCTCGCCTAAGCGTCGCGCCAAAATTCGCGGCAAGCCATGCTCCAATAAACGCGATTATCATTGTTGAAGCAAAACTCGCAACAGTCAGAGCGAGCATTATACCACCATATCTCAAAATTACATTCGTTCCAGCAACAACTCCATATTCATCGGGAAACATCGCGGTTGTGATGTGATTGGTGTATTCTGGAATTGTGACGTCAATCCAAACCTGCAACACAACAAAACCCAACAACAAAAGTATTGTGAGTCTTTCTTTTAGATTAAATTTTAAAAATAGCTTAAACATGATTTTATTTCAACACATAACGCAGAATGCAAATGCATAACGAACGATAGGTTAAATTTTTTTTACTCCTCCAAGCAAAACAATATCTCTTAGAACAATTTTGCGCTAAGAGATATTGTAACATTTAATTCAAATAATGTCCAACCAAAATGAACGGTTTTTGGGAATTCTTTTTGGAACAAGTTTTCGCATCAATTTCCTAGACCGCTTCTTCCCCAGTTTCAACCGCTTCAGCGCCTTGAGTGTCAAGAGCCACATTTGCACTTGAAGAACCTCTTTCTTCGTTGCTCGCGTCAGAATTAACTGGAGCATCCTCTTTTTGAACAGTCAGATTTTTTCTGCCACCTTTGAAGAACCAAAAGAAATAGAACACTGCAACAGCACCAATTTTGATGACCTCAATTGCCATACCCGCAAAATTAGGAAGACCGTTCGACCAAATATGATTATATCCATATCCCTCTATATATCTCGCTGAGCTGAACATTCCCCAGAATGTCGTTCCATATCCACGCCCTGCGATATACTCTGCTGGAACCGCATAAGAAAAACCTTCAACTGGAACATTCATCGCAGCGACAGCAAGAAGGATTAGCCAAATTGAATAGTGGATTGTTGCACCGTTGAAGAAATGCTTGTTTGGAAGATAAGTTGAAAGAATATAAATTGTTGCTCCAACCAAAACAAGAACATCAAGCCAACCAACATAGACTGTTGGGAAAATGAAATGCGGAAGTATTGCCGCAACTATTCCAATGACTAGTGATAATCCCAAAAACGCTTTTGAGAAAATCTTGACTTTTTTGTTTTGACTTCCAATTGTGATTCTGAAGATGATGTTTCTCAAGAATGCAAAACCTGCAAGAAGAATTCCAGTGAACTGACCCAAGAAAACGAACATGACGAGCCATGTCGCAGCCCAAATAGCAAGCCAAGTGAAACGCTTTTGCTGATGTTTCAAATCAAGCGCCTTTTTCTCTGCTTCACATGTCACCTTTTCTCCACCCTTCGGCTTTGAACCGATGAAAGCGAAAGTGTAGAACACTAGACCCGCAGTAATAAGCCCAAATACTTGCGACAAAATGTATGCCCATAATGGAATTATGCCATTACCAAAAATATCAACCATTTTTTGTCTCCTTTGCGTCAATAACATTTTTGTCACAACGCTTTACTTGAAAAACATTCTCTTGCTCATTAGGCAATTTTTCAAGGCTTGACACGCAAACAACGCATCTCTTAAAATATAATAGTTTGATAACCTTATTATACCATTATTAAAAATATTAGACAAGTAATTCTTTTCCATCTTGATTTGTTTTCTCATATTTTTATGTCGAAAACTAGTAAAAATATTTACGTTTTTTCCAAAATTTGCAAATTTTAAAAATTATAGTTTGAAAGACTTACTAAAAACACTGCTCTAAAAAATTCTTTCAAACTTTTTTTCAAAAGAAACCGAAAATCTCTTGACACACTCAAATCAAATGTTATATAATATATCAGTTGTCACAACAATCGACAATAAAATGCCACCGTGCGGTTGTGGCGGAATGGCAGACGCGCTAGACTTAGGATCTAGTGTTGCAAGACGTGGGGGTTCAAGTCCCTTCAACCGCACCACACTGTGCGTAGCACAA
>WQSV01000161.1 GCA_009787685.1 Bacillota bacterium | reverse complement strand
CATTTTGTCAAGCTTGTCGTTGACCTCTTCTTCTGTCCAATAGAAATTTTGAAGGTTCTGCGCCCATTCAAAATATGAAACCGTGACACCGCCTGCGTTCGCCAAAATGTCTGGAACGACAATTATTCCCTTTTGATGAAGAATTTTGTCCGCGTCAAGAGTCGTTGGCCCGTTCGCACCCTCAATAATGATTTTCGCTTTAATGTCGTTTGCGTTTTGCGCGTTGATTTGATTGTCGAGCGCTGCTGGAATCAAAACATCGCATGGAAGCGTCAACAAGTCTGCATTTTTGATTGTTTTGACTCCTTTCGCTTTGTAGTCTTTTAGCAGGTTGTTTTGCCCGTGAACAAATTCGACAACTTCTGGAATATTCAATCCTGTTTCAGAATGAATTCCTCCGCTTGAGTCACTAACTGCGAGAACCTTTGCTCCCATTTCATGCAAGAGTTTAGCGGCTATGTGTCCAACGTTTCCGAAGCCTTGAACAACAACAGTTGTCCCCTCGACCTCTTGCTCAAGCTTTTTGAGTGTTTCTCTCGCGGCGATGACACAACCTCTTCCCGTTGCTTCAACGCGTCCCAATGACCCGCCAAGTGGAATTGGTTTTCCGGTGACTACTGCTGGACAGTTGTAGCCTTTTAATGAAGAATATTCATCCATGAACCAACCCATGACTTTTGCTGAAGTGTTCACATCTGGCGCAGGAATATCGACATATTCACCAATCGAGCGATAAATCGCACGAACAAAACGGCGCGTTAAGCGTTCAAGTTCACTCTCGCTCAGCTCTTTTGGATCAACCGTAACACCACCTTTTCCTCCTCCATACGGCACTCCGATTAGCGCACATTTGAAAGTCATCCAAGCGGCGAGCGACTTGACCTCGTTGTCGCGAACTTCTGGGTGGAAACGAATTCCGCCTTTGTAGGGGCCTAACGTGTTTGAATGTTGAACTCGATAGCCTGAAAAAACTTTGATGCTACCGTCATCCATTCTGACTGGAAAACTGACTTTCAACTCACGCTTTGGGTGAGTAAAAATGAGATAGTCATTTTCCGAATAGTTCAGCCTTTCCGCAGCAGTCGTAATCGTCTTGACAATGTCGTCATAAGGGTTGTGTTGTTTGCTCATTATTTTTTGTCTCCTTATTTGTTATCGCACCTTTTGGGTGCGTTTCTTATCATTAAATTTCTCACTACAATCCAAAATCGCTGTTCCAAACGACTGTGTGAAATGAATCGGCACTCATCCAATCAACAGCTGTGCTTTTTGCATTCCAATATTCATGCCAATTCGGTCTTGCTTCGTTTGCTCTTGCATGGATTGTCAAATTTTCATTAAAAACAAATGCCCATGCTCCAATTGTTTCGACACCTTCGGGAATAATAATATGGTCAAATTCAATGAAAGCGAATGCCATGTGCCCAATGTAAACAAGGCTTTCTGGCAAAACAATACTCTCAAGATTTGCATTTCCCATAAATGCCCCATCGGCAATGTGAGTGATTGTGTTTGGAAGCGTTATTTGTCGCAATTCATTTACAAAGCTAAATCCATTTGAAAAAACTACAGTAACTGCTTCTATTCTTCCGTTGTGAACAACATGAGATGGAATAACAATTTCTTCAGCAGCAAAGTTACCAATTCCAACAGCTCTTCCCTTCGGCGCCCAAAGAAAAGTCAAGTCCGTGTGTTCTGTTTGACACCTCGGGTCACTCCCCCAAAGAGTTGGATGGTCAACTCTTTCCTCGTTTGCCGCGTGGCGCCAATTCCACATCTCGTTCCAACCGTCCTTCGGCTCGTTTACTCTGACATGAATAGTTGTGTAGTGATCGGGTGTCTCATTAAAAATATTAAACAAAATAAGGTGTCCAATCACTTCAACACTTTTTGGAATGACGATATGTCTCAAACTCGGAGTCAACATAAAAGCAGTAGAACCTATTTCAACAAGCCCTTCATTCAAATAAATCTTTTCAAGATTAGGGTTATTGCTAAAAGCACCCATTCCAATTCTTCTTATGGTGCTTGGAAGTCTCACCTCTGTTAAATTCCACAAATGATTGGCAAAGCCGAGTGTAGCAACTTCCGTGACAACATAGATAAAACCATTACGACGAACATGTGAAGGAATATTTGCAACCTCAATTTCTAGGTTTCTCATGCGAACTGTCACCTCTCCTGTTTGTTGTGAAATTGGTGTGAACGAAAAGTCTGTCAATTCAGTAACGCATTGTGGGGCAAAGGTGCTATTAAAGACTACAGGGTGATAGTTTCTTGTTCCGTCAATGATATCTTTCAGATTCCAACTTAAATTTAATAAAATTTCCCATTCATCGTTTTGAACATGAATGGTTGTTTTTTCGTTTTGACGAAGAATGTTGCTCCCGATTGCTTGAACGCTTGTTGGAATAATAAGATATCTTAAATTCGGAGTTCTGACAAAAGCGTTGTTGCCTATTTGTTGAACTTGAGAGAGGTAAATTTCTCTCAAATTTGGGTTGTCTGCAAAGGCATTGTTGTGAATTCTTGTGACACTTGTCGACAATCTCACACTTCTTAAATAAGGCATTTGAGCAAATCCAGATGTGTCAATTTCAGTAACTGTCAACAAAACATCGTTTTGAAGAATTTGACTTGGAATACGGACAGTCTCCAAGCTCCTGTTTCGAATACGAACTCTTGCTGTGTCCGTTGCTCCAATTCTTGTGAATTGAAATTTTTCGTGATAGAACTCAAAGTCACACGGCGGAGCTTCCACAATTCTTGCGAACTCTGCAGTGAGGACAGTGATTGAGCGGACATTGGTTAGGTGACGAATTGCATAGGTTGAGCCGTCAGACCAACGAACAAATTCATGTCCATAGTTTGGAACTGCTGTGACTGGTGTTGCATCAAACCCATAGCGAACGGTTTGAGCGCTCGCTCCCGATATTTCCCCTCCCGGAAACGCAATAAAAATCACAGAGTTGTAGACATAGATGACCGGATGTTCTGGGCAATTGCATGGTGGTGACTGGTTCTTATTGTTGCAACCGCATGGCAATGGTTGATTGTTGTTGCTGTTGCTGTTAATCTCGCAATCACATGGCATTTGCGGGTTGATGTCACAACTGTGGTCACAATCGCATGGTGGTAGTTCTTGACCACATTCGCATTGATTTTGTTCCGCGCAATCGCACGCACTCAAAGTTCCACAATCGCATGGTGGGTGTGGTTCAATCAAATTCGGACAACCGCAAATGTTTTCATCATTGCGACATTCACAAACGACTGTCTGCCTAATGCAGTCACAACGCTCTCCTCCAACAAGGTCACAAGCAGACATCACGAACACAGCCGAAAAGGCTAGCAACAAAATCGCTAGAGCAAAAAATAAATATTTGATTTTTTTTCTCATCATGCTTCCTTCCTCCGTTCGTTTTGTAGGAATCATTTTTTGATTATGTGTTCATAATAGCATATTAATATGTGGGTTGTCAAGTATCTTTGATGCATTTGTTGCTGTTTTGTCAAACATTTTTAGCATGTTTTTTGAAAGTTTTTTAAATTTTTTTAACAATACTATATGTGTGGTATTTTGTCAACAGTCTTCAATTGTTCTGTCAAGTTCTGGCTTGTGTTTGCGTTCAGCGTAAAACGGGTCGAGAACCCTTGTCAAGCATCTTTGATGCCCCTGTCGGAGAATTTTTAGTAATAACAATCTCTCCCAAATGGTCTGAAAGCCCTTGTCAACAGTCTTCGACTGGTTTGTCGGGTTC
>WQSV01000160.1 GCA_009787685.1 Bacillota bacterium | reverse complement strand
CAAGGCAAATCAACACTCGACCAATATCTTGCAATCAAAGACATTTTAAAGCGAAGAAAACTCCGCGAGCCATTGTGGTATATCCTTGGCTACACCGATTTTTATAAATCTCGCATATTCGTTGACAAGAACGTCTTGATTCCAAGAAATGACACCGAAATTTTGGTCGACGAAGCGATCAAATTAATAGAAAGTGGGATGCTTGGAGTGAAGGGTGATGCTAACAACAATTCAACATTGTCCACTCTCTCTCAAACAACCGTTCTTGAAATTGGAACAGGGAGTGGTTGCATTTCAAAAGCTATTGCAAAATTCACCAACGCAAAGGTTTATGCAAGCGACATTAGCTCTGGCGCATTGAAAGTCGCAAAGAAAAATCTGGGTAACAAAGTCATCCTTTTAAAAGGTGATATGTTTGAGTTTGAAAATGGAGAATTGAATGTGAACAATGAAGATAATAAAGAGCTAAAAGAAAGCCCCTCAACATCTTTTCTTTCCACTTTCCAGCCACCACTCTTTGACTTGATTATCTCCAATCCTCCCTATATTAGACGCGATGTTATTGAAACGCTTGACGACGAAGTCAAAAATTTTGAACCAAAACTCGCGCTCGACGGAGGCGAAGACGGTTTGAAATTCTATCGCAAGTTCGCAATCGAATCTCCAAAACACCTCTCCAGCAATGGACACTTGATGCTTGAAATCGGTTTCGACCAAGCCGAGAAAATAACCGCGCTCCTCCAAGAAAATTTCACTGACCTAAAAGTCATCAAAGATTTGAACGGACAAGACAGAGTCATTGTTGCGAAAAAACCGTCTTCGACGGATTTGTCAGCTGGTTCTGCTGCAATATAATTGCGTCAAAAGTCGCGTAACATAAAACCGACTTCGACGGATTTGACTAATTAAATTGATATCTATCCTCCAAATTCTGGCAGACTTAAAATTTTTTGAAAAGGTGCGGAAAAACTTTTTTGCAAAAAAGTTTTTCCGCAATTTATAAAGAATAATATGAATACTGAAAAACTAAAATCAATAATCGAACGCTATAACTTTCTCGGTGAAAAAGTCATTGACCCGAAAGTCATCTCTTCTCAAAAAGAGTGGGCTGCTTTTGTCAAAGAACAAAAGTCTCTTCAAACAACAGTTGAGACGATTGAGAAATATTTTGCTTGCGAAAAAGACATTGCGGATGCAAAAAACATCATAAAAACTGAAAAAGACTGTGAACTCATTGATATGGCGAAAGAAGAACTCGAAGAGAAAAACACATTAATTTCAAAACTTGAAGAAGAACTCAAAATCTTGCTTCTCCCAAAAGACCCTCTTGACGAAAAAGATGTCATCATCGAAATTCGTGGTGGCGCGGGTGGAGATGAAGCCGCCCTTTTTGCATCAGCACTCATGAGAATGTATCGCATGTATGCCGAAAAGAATCGTATGAAAGTCGGCATCATTGACATCAATGAAACCGAAATAGGCGGGGTCAAAGAGGTTGTCTTTTCGGTGAATGGAACTAATGTTTATTCTCTTTTGAAACATGAAAGTGGGGTTCATCGCGTTCAACGCGTTCCAGACACTGAGTCTCAAGGAAGAGTTCACACCTCAACCGCAACTGTTGCCGTCCTTCCAGAACACGACGAAGAAGTCAACATCGTAATCAAAGATGAAGAATTAAAAATCGACACCTATCGCTCGGGCGGAGCAGGCGGACAGCATGTCAACACAACCGACAGTGCCATCAGAATCACCCATCTTCCGTCTGGAATAGTTGTCCAATGTCAAGACGAAAGATCTCAAGTGAAAAACCGTGACAAAGCAATGAAAGTCTTGAAAATCAAACTCCAAGACGCAGCACGCCAAAAAGCACACGATGAAGTTGCCGCAAACCGCAAAAGCCAAGTCGGAACGGGCGACAGAAGCGAACGAATTCGAACCTACAACTTTCCTCAAGGCCGAGTCACTGATCACCGAATCGGCATGACTCTCTACTCAATCGACACGTTCATGGATGGAGACCTCACCGAAATGATTGACGGCTTAAAAAAAGCAGAAATCGACATGCTTTTGGGTGAGAGCCAAAAATAGTTTTTTCAGTTCCCCCTTACACGAACGCACAACTATTTCCATCAAAAAATCAAACATGAAAAACTGCACTGTCACAAAAAAGATAGTGCAGTTTTTATTTTAACAAAAAACACCACTTTTACAACGACTGCAAACTTTAGTTCAACCACACCTTGTCAAACAAATTCATTACTAAACACCACAATTTGGTTCGTGATGTCTATCCTTAGTTGGTCATATTTTAGAAGTGAACATAACAAACTCACATAAGTGCTTTTTTTATAATAAATTTTTCTCTATTAAAAATTTTTGTTTGAGACCATCAACAAAAACTTTTAAGCCCAAATATTCGTTTGAATTAACCGCCGTTAAATACAATTCAACTAATCTCTCATAAAAACCTTTCTCTTTCGTCATTTGTCATGCCATTCCAAATTTTTCATTTTTTGAGTTGACTTTTGCTCCATGCCTCACATTAAAATTGTTCCCAATAAAACAGTCTTCGACTGCTTTGTCGAGACTGCTTGCACTTGCACTTCTCCGTCAAAAGGGTCGAAGACCCTTGTGAAGCATCTTTTATGCCTCTGTCGGAGAAGTTCTCGTAATAGTAATCTCTCACAAATGGGCTGAAAGCCCTTGTCAACAGTCTTCGACTGGTTCGTCGGGTTATGCGTATATTTACATTCAACGTCAAACAGCTCAAAGACTCTTGTCAACAGTTTTTGACTGTTTTGCAGGATTTCTGCGAGTATCAGCACTCTTCGTCAAGGGGGTCGAAGACCCCCTTGACGAAGAATCTTTGATGCCTCTGTCGGAGAAGTTCTAGTAAAAGCAGTCTCCCTCAAAAGGGCTGAAAACCCTTGTCAACAGTAGTTTTCAACTGTTCTTTCGGATTTTGGCTTGTGTTTGCATTCAGCGTCAAAAGGGTCGAAGACCCTTGTAAAGCATCTTTGATACTTTTGTGAGAAATTACTTTTACAAGAAATCCCCCGACAGAGGGGTCGAAGACCCCTGTCAAGCATCTTTGATGCTTTTGTCGGGGAAGTTCTAGTAAAAGCAGTCTCCCTCAAAAGAGCTGAAAGCCCTTGTCAACAGTCTTCGACTGCTTTGTCGGGTTCTGCTTGCACTCGCATTCAGCGTCAAGAGGGTCGAAGACCCTTTGTCAAGTATCTTTGATGCTTTTGTTGAAGCATTTCTAGTGATAGTAATCTCTCACAAGAGGGTTGAAGACCTTTTTGTGTTCTTTTTCTCTCTCTAATGTCGTCTTTTAGAAAATTCGCAACCACAGTAGTTTTGGCGATATAATTCCATTTTTTTTGATAATTCAATGGCTTTTCCGAAGCCATTGTTTTTTTTGAAGTCAATTGGAACAAATTTTGGATTCATTGCACCAGAATTGATTGTTGACAGTTTTTCTCCAATCTCAAATATTATTTTTGAATTTTTGTGAGGGGATATCGGTAGAGTTGTTGAAAAAAAATCAAAGCCCAGTTCTTTTGCTTTTTTGAAAGTTTTTTCAAGGCGCAATTGAAAACACTTCTTGCATCTTTCCCCGCCTTCTTTTTCTTGTCCCAACTCCTTTGCAATGCCAAAAAAATTATTGGGAGAATAGGGTTCAGTAATCATTTTTGGAGATATTGCGTCAAAATCATTGTTTGTTGTGCGTTGTGCATTTTGCGTTGAAAAAGGCAGCCTTCTTTCAAATTC
>WQSV01000159.1 GCA_009787685.1 Bacillota bacterium | reverse complement strand
TTGGCTCAACATCATTAACGATTCTGTCGTCAATGTGAAGTTCCCCCGCTGAAATCTCTTCAAGACCCGCAACCATTCTCAAAGTTGTCGATTTTCCACAGCCCGATGGTCCAACAAAAACAACGAACTCTTTGTCTTCAATTTCAAGATTAAAATCCGAAACCGCCTTAACGCCACCCGGATAAATCTTGTCAATATGCTTAAGTTTTAAACTTGCCATTTTTCTCCTTAATTAGTGCAAAAACTTGCACTATATTGTTTTTCTTTATAACATTATTATATAACATTCTAGCAATCTTAATCAACAAAAAAAAGCACAAATATTTTTGTGCTTTTTTTTGATATTGAAATGGATACAATGCGGGAGCCAAGTCGTCCGTCCCTACAATAATATTATTCGTTAATATTATTCGTTGATTCATTTGCAAAGACAATGTAACTCTAAGTAAGTTGGCATTCAAAACACCACACAACTACATACTAATAAAACTATTCGGGCTTGCGATATCACCCCTGCAATTTTTACTATCTAATTAAAATATGGAGGTTACATCGCGAGCCCGGACAAATTTTAACAACCATTGTGCATTGATTAATTGGTTAAATCAACTCAAAATTAAAGCTTCCTTGTTCGAGTCCATTGACTATCAATGTTATTGCGTGTTTTCCTAAATAATGCTTTCGGGTGCTGTGATCGGCTAATGGATGTTTTTTAAAATAGTGCTTTGTTTTGTTTTCTTTTAATGTTATTTCTGATATTTGAAAAATTTTGCGATTTTGTTTTCCATTTGACTTCATGTAGTCAACGCCATATTCCAGTCGTGCTTTGGTCATCTTTTTGGCTTTTATTTCAAATGAAAATTCCAAACTATCACCCAATTTGATTAAGTTTTCTTTGATAGCAAAATTGCTGACTTCTATCGCCTCGACATCGCCAAGTCCGAAGATTGCAAGGGCTTCTGGTTTGCTTTTCTTCAAAAGAGTTCGAAGTCCGTGTTTCACTATCCAATTTGTTTTTTCGTTTTCACCATACCATCGTTTTGCAATTTCAATCACGAGTTCAGGATGAGTTTTTGAAATATCGTTAATGTTGTTAGCGACACTTTTTCGAACATATAACGATACATCTTCTTTCAATTCTTCAAGAATTGAAAGAATTGGTGACGGGTCAATCTTGTATTTCGGCAGTCCCATTGCCCATGGAAGTGCAGGGCGACAACCCTCGCTTGAGAGTCTTCTTAGATGCTCATTATCACTTTTTGACCACTCTCGCATTTGAGACATCATTCGCTCTTCATGTTTTATTATGAACGGTCTAACTGCAAATTCTGACGTGAAGTGCTTTGTGAACAATGCTAGTGCCGACATTGAAATGTTCCAATATTTTTCATCCAGTCCATAGTTTGCAACATAGAGTGTGAAAGATTCCATGACAAAACCCTCTTTAATTTTGCCTATTGCTTGCATTAGTATTTTTATTGCAGTTTCATAGTCCTTTGGCAAATATTCTTTAAATCGCTCGCAAACAGCTCTGCAACGTTGCATTAGTTCGAGACTATTCCAACTTTCATTAATTGTTTCACGAACAAAACCAGCTGCGTCAAAATCATTATGGACTGATTTTATTGCCTCGGCAACCTCTTTAATCACCTCAAGATTTATTAGATTTTTCATTGGTTCTGCCATTGTTTTTCCTCGCCAGTTGCTTCAATTTTTTGATTGGGGATGTCAATAATTTTGTCTGTCAATTCTCTTGCCTCCACTTTGTCATGGGTGACGAATAGTGTTGTTTTTCTTTCTTCTTCCCAGAGGTTTTTGAATATGTCCATGACTGTTTTTTTGATGTCTTCGTCCAGTCCTTTGAATGGCTCATCCATTAGAAGCAATTTTGAGGGAGTCAGAAACGCTCTTGCAAGGGCAACTCGTTGAGCCATGCCTCCCGATAATTCATGCGGGTAGAATTTGAGACTATCTTTCAATCCAACTTTGTCGAGCATTTTTACTATTTTCTCTCGTCTTTCAACTTTGTCTTTTAACAATGAAGACAGAGCAAAATCTAGGTTTTTAAAGACTGTTTTTTGAGGAATTAGGCGAGGTTCTTGAAACATGTAGGATATGTTTTCCTTGCACATTTTCTCATGGCGCACTCCGTCAATTTCGATTGTTCCATTGTAGTCAATAAGTCCAGCGATTGCGTTTAGCAATGTCGTTTTTCCAACACCCGAAGCACCCATGATTGCGGAAATTTTCCCGCTTTCAAATTCACATGAAAAGTTATCAAAAACAATTTTGTCGCCGAACAATTTTGAAAAGTTCAAAATTTTTATATTCATTTATTTTTCACCTCCCTTTCGTCTTTTCCACGACATGGAAAAGTAAGCAATCAATCTGATCGCACCTTCAAGAAAGAAACTCAAAATGACTGCAAATGTTAGCCACATAAAAAGCAACCCTCCGCCGTCAATGTTCGCCCTCCACATTGCAGTCCCAAGGTCATTAACAACCGCAAAACTCAAAATTTCCGCGGCAATCGTGACTTTCAACCCCATCCCAATCCCTGCTATTGAAGAAGCAAAAAGATGAGGAAGCATGTGAGGGATATAGATATCGACTAATTGCCTCATGAACGACACCTTGTGAACACGTGCCATTTGCAACAACTTCGAGTCCGTTTCTTTAATAGCAGCATAAAAATTTTCATACATCACTGGAAAAATCATCAAAAAGCCGATTACAATGACAGCGACTGCTTGACTAATCACGATAAAAAAAAGAATGAAAACAATGCCAATGGTCGGCAAAGCACGGAGAACGGTCACAATTGGAGAAAGAAAATGTCTTATTCCATCTTTCCATGACGCCAAAACTGCGAATAAAAAACTAATAGCAAATGAAACTGCAAATGCAACAAGAACTTTCCAAAGAGTGTTCCAAACATTTCTCCATAGTGCTGATGTTCCAGCAACATCTCCCATTTGCCTTAAAACTTGGATTGGAGACGGGATAACTTCGGAGAGAGCAAAATAGGTCTCTGCAAGCAACCACCAAATCGCAATCATAAATAAAACAGAAGCTGTGATCCAAAAATATTTTTTGAATCGCTTGCTCGATTTTAATTTGTTAAAAAAGTTTTTCATTTAGATTTTTCAATGTTCTGTTTTTTGATTAAGGTTGAAATTATTCGGGCGGGAGATTTCCCATCCCTGCACAAGTTTATGTGTTCCATTTAAAAAAATAAACTGCCAGCAGGCGATAAAATATCGTCAATTTTATGTCAAGAAGCACACTTCGATTATTTGCTTTCTTCTAACTTCGTTCATGTGCGTCTTATGAACAATACTTCTCCTCCTCTCCACAATAGTAGTTTTTGGTTCTCATTGTAGGGGTGGTATTTTATTGTCCAGATAGTTTTATTCTAGTCCAATATCTTCCGAACTCATCATGGTTAATTCAGTTACAAAAGGCTCTGCTAGAAGAGCGAATCGCGCGTCTTGGATTGCTGCACGTCTTCCGAGCATTGTTGCAAGCACTTCGGCATCAGTTGTTAGTTCAACTATGTTAACTGCGTTTTCACGAACTGGTGATTCGGGAGTCACCCAATTGACTTCAAGTCCCGCCCTTATTAATATTGTTGTCAAAACAACCCCCGGAGAGGCATTTCGTTGGAATGCAAAAATCGTCTCTCCGACCAAGCCCTCAAGACTGTTAACCCCTCCAGTTCTTTCATAGTTTTCGACAATATGAAGAAGTCCCCACATTACAATCCCTGCAATAACATAGTTATTG